>JBEIHL010000469.1:0-4001 GCA_040381375.1 Opitutaceae bacterium | reverse complement strand
CTCGCGCGGCTTGTCCCACGCCCCGTGGCTTTCCTGCCGCTGGCGGACGGTCAGCTCGAGGCCTTCCCGCACCGGCAGCGCCGTGGCGAGGGCAAGGTTTAGCAGCGCCGGCAGCAGGATTACGCCAACGATCCAGACCGTCAGTCCCACCGCGAGGCTCGCGGCCGGCGTGCGCGCCACCACGGCGACGAGCGCCGTGATTCCGGCCCACGCCGCCAGGTGCGCCCAGGCGTCGGCGAGCCACCCGGCGGAATCGGCCGCGAGCGGCACCCGCAGCCACGTACTCGCGAGGGCGAAGGCGAGCGTGCAGGTCAGCGCCACCGCCAGGGTGCGAACCACGAGCCGCGCGGCCAGCAAGCTCGCGAGCGTGCCGCCTTGCGCGGCGAGCAGCGGGAAGCGTCCGCTTTCGCGCTCGCGGGTGAGCCCGTCGTGCAGCAGCACGATCAGCGCGAGCGGCGCGAGCGCGCAAAACACGAACGCCAGGTCGAAATGACCGAGCGCCTGCACCGCGGGGTTGCCGAGGTCGGCCTCGTAGAGCTGGCCTTCCAGTCCGAGCAGCCGGACCCACGTGACACTCGGCACGAGGTCGCGCACGCCGAGCGCGAGGCCGGCGAGCGGGGTCATCGCGTGGTGCGTCGGGAAGAACGTGTAGTAGGCGACGTAGCCCGCCTCACCTTCGGGCGTGAACTGCTTCGCGATGCCCGCCATCTGGGTGGCATAGTGTGAGGGGAGCGCGGTGATCTCGGCGCGATGGCGGTCGAGCCGGCGATCACCGACCCCGATCGCCACGAGCGCGGCGGCGAGCAACGCGCCGCACACGAGCCAGGCCTGGCCGTCGCGAACGAGGTGGCGGAATTCCCAGCGGCAGAGACTCGCGAACCTCTTCATGCGGCCCACTCCTTCCGCCGGGCGAGGGCCACGAGTGGCAGCGCCGCCCAGAGGATGAGCGCGAACCACGCGAGCCCGGTGCCGGCCAGCGCCGGGCGCAGCGGCAACGGTCCGGCCCGGAAATCCGGGAACTGTTTCCACCGCTCGGCCGGGAGTTTCTGGTCGCGATCGTTGGCGCGACGGATTTCGTCGCGGTGCAGTTCGTTGAGCCGTTGCACGAAGGCATAGCGGTAGGCCTCGGCCTCGCGCTGGAACTGCAATTGCGCGCGCAAGTCCGTGCCGGCCGCCGCCGCCGACAACGCGCGCACCGCCAGGTACGGCGCGACGATGGCCGCGCGATTCAGCACGGCGTCCTGAGCCTCCATGGTGGCGCCAAGCGCGGCGAAATGGCGCGCAAATGTCTCGGCGCTCAGCTCCTCGCCGCGGGCCATCACAATGGCGCCGTAGTTCACCGGCAGATCATCGATCCGCTCCACCCCGTAGCGCGCGAGCGTCTCGGCGCGGAAGCGGGCGAAATGCGGATCGTTGGGATCGTGCGCGTCGCCGTGCTGCTTCGTTTCGGCGGCCACGGCGGCGGCGAAACCGGTCTTGTTGGGCAGCGGATGCCGGGCGCCGGCCACGGCCGCGGCCAGCCGCGGCAGGATCACGGTGCCGACCAGCCAGAGTGAGACCAGGGCGGCGCACACCTTGGCTGCCGAGCGGCTGCGCGCCGAGAACCAGATCGTCAGGCCCAGCCACGCGAGGGTGTGCAACGCGACCGCGGCCCCGATGACCCCTGCGCGCGGCGCGGCCTCCGCATCACCGCGGAACGCCGGATCGGTCAGCGCCACGACCAAGGCTGCGCCCAGACCCAGGGCGAGAAACGGCGCGGTCGCCGCCGCGAGGCCGCCGAGTTTGCCGAGCGCCAGCGTGCGTGCGGATAGGCCCTGCGCCGCGAGCAGCCGGAACCGCCCCGACTCGAGTTCCTCCACGAACATGCGGCACCCGAGGATGATGACGACGAGCGGCAGCACGGTTTGCAGCACGAACGCGAGCGACAGTTCGCCCAGGCGGAAGGCGGAGGAGAGCTCGCCCGCCGCCGGGAAGTTGGCCGCGTTCTGGCGGTGGGCTTCGAGATACTGCGCCCGGCCGGCGAAACTCTCGACCCCGGGATCGTAGGCGGCGAGCGGCCCCGGCGGCTTGAACGCGAAGGTGCCGTAGTGTGCGACGCGATGCGGATGGCGGTCCGGCTGACCCTCCCATTGGGCGCGTACGAGTTGCTGGTAGCCCTGTTGATCGTGCCGTTCGCGCACCTGCCGCGTGCGATTGAGCCCGGCGGCGGTGACGACGAGACCGGCGAACAGGGCCAGCAGCAGCCAGAAGCCGCGCCGGCGCACGTGCAGCCGCCACTCGGCTCGGGCGATGGTGAGGGCGGGCCGCATCGCGAAACGTCGACTCAGAACTCGAGCGTGACGGAGCCGATGAAGGCGCGGGCGTCACCGGGCGAATGCAGGGTCTGTGCGCCGTCGTGCCACGCGTACTCGTGGTAGCGTTCGAAGACGTTTTTCACGGCAAGGCCGAAGGTCGCTTTCTCGTAGCGGTACCGCAGATCGAAATTGGCGAGCGTGTGGCCGCCCCAGAGGCCGGTGTTGTTGGCGGTGGTCAGGTGGTAGGAGCCCTGCGCCAGCACGGAGACGGCAGCGGTGAACTCGGGCGTGACGTTCCAGTCGGCGCCGGCCTTCACGTGGTAGTCGGGACTATGATCGATCTTCTTGCCGCGCAGCGCGGCGTCGGCGGGGCGGGTGCCGGGATTGACGAGCTTGCCCTCTTGCACGGTGTAAGACGCCCAGAGCGAGAGGCGGTCGTGGACGCGCCAGGCGAACTCGAGGTCGAGGCCGTCGCGTTTCGTTTCGCCGATGTTCTCGGAGTCGCCGCTGTTGTCCGGCTTGAGCCGGATTTCATCGGTCGCGGTCTGGCGCCACAGGGCGAGGCGCGCCGTCAGGGCACGGAGCGGGGTGAGGCGCAGGCCGAGCTCGTAGCCGTCGTTCTTGGACGCATCGAGGGGCTTGGCGGAGTAGGCGGCGGCACCCGCGCCGAGCTGGAACGACCGGCCATAGCTGGCGTAGAGCTGCGTGGTGGCGTGCGGCTGGAACGAGGCGCTGAGCTTGGGTTGCCAGATGGTGCTGCCGTCGAGGATCGGCGTGCGGGCACCGTTGGAGCGGTTGAGCAGCTCGCCGTCGAAGCGATCGGCGCGGAGGGCGCCGGTGACGCGGATCTGCGCCGTGGGGCGGAGCTCGGCGCCGACGAACGCGCCGGTGTTGTCGAGCGGGTAGTTGTGGTTGCGCGTGGTCGCGGTGCGCGTCCGGTTGACGGCCGCGTAGCGCTGGTTGTCGGCGTCCCGCCGGTGGAACTCGGCGCCGGCATCGATCGTGACGGGCATGCCCGCGTTGGCCGGGCGCCACTGCGTGGTGAAGGTGGCGCCGGAGTGAAGTTCGTCCTCGAGACGTTCCTGCTGGGCGCCGGCGGCGGTGAAGCGCACGAAGCGATGACGCTGGACGTCGTGGCGGTAGATTTTCGCGGAGCCGGTGAGACGGTCGGCGAGCTGGGCATCGCCGTGGAGCGAGAACTGGAGATTCTCGGCCGTGCCGCCATCGGTGGACGAGAACGCCGGCGAGGCGCGCGGAGTGCGGCGCGAGTCGGCGAAGCTGAGGTACCCGGGGGCGTCACCGTCGAAGTGGTGGTAACGGGCGTTGAGGCCGAGGCGCCAGCGGTCGGCGGCGCCGGCGAGGCTCCACTTGCCGGCGAACGAGTATTTCTCGATTCCGGCATGGTCGCGGTAGCCTTCGCTGCGCCGGTAGCCGGCAAAGTAGGTCTGGGCGAACGCGCCATGACGGTAACCCGCGAGCGCCTGCGCCTCCTGCAGGCCGAAGTCGCCGGCCATGAGCTTGAGCTTCTGTCTGGTGAACGCCTGGAACGTGTGCACGCCCACGGTCCCGGCGACGGCGTTGAGTCCGTAGCGCGGGTCGGCGGTACCCTTGACTACCTCGATGCGCTCGATCTCGAGCGGAAAAACGGGGCCGAGATCGTTGTAGCCGCTGTTGAGGTTGGCGGGCAGCCCGTCGATGAGCAGGCGG
>JBEIHL010000468.1:0-4002 GCA_040381375.1 Opitutaceae bacterium | reverse complement strand
GTGGTCAGCACGATGTTGCCGGGAGCGCCGCCGCGGATCTGGTCGTTGTGCTCGAAGACGCCGCCGAAGACGAGGCGGTTGGCGTGGCCCGCGATGGGTTTCCGCACCGTGAGGTCGAGGCGGTTGCCGAGCAGCACGTCGTCGCGATAGATGAGCGTGAGGCCGCCGCGGGTGATATTGCGCGCGACGGGATTCCAGGTGTTGCTTTCGATGTTGCGCCACTTGAGGAGCTGGGTCGCCACGTAGGATTCGTTGCGCAGTTCGATCTCCGGCGTGAGCCGAAACTCGGCGCGCACGCGGTTGAACACGTTCTCGGTCGTCGCGTAGTTATCGAGGATGTTGTAGTTGGTGCGGCGGGCGGCCGGATCGACGCGCGGATTGATCATGCGGTCGGTGGCGCTGTTGAACGTGCGCACCTCGGGCTGGGCGTTGGCGACGGTGGTGTTGACCACGGCGTCGTAGATCACCGGCTTGCCGTAGAAGATCTCGTTGCGGTCGTCGAGGAAGGTGCCCCACCAGGTCAGCGTGAACCGGTCCGAGGCGCGCCAGCCGACGGACAGCGCCACGGCGTCATAGCGCTGGTAATTGCGATCCTGATACCCGTTGGTCTCGTTGTGGGAGTAGTCGGCGCGGTAGCTGAGGCGGGTGCCGCCGATCGGTCCGCCGATGCCCGCGCCCACGCGGTAGCTGCCCCACGGCCCGAGGCTGGCGAGCGCGTCACCGCGGAAAGTCGCGCCCGGCGACTTGGAGATGTAGTTCACCGCGCCGCCGATGGCCCCTTCGCCGTACATCAGGCCGTCGGGCCCCTTGAGTACCTCGATTCGGTCGAGGATGAACGAGTCGACGGTGCGGGAGCTTTGCGAGGCGGTGTTCTGGCGGATGCCGTCGCGCAGGATCGAGACGTTGTTGCCGCCGAAACCACGCGTGGAGTAGCTCGGGATCGAGCCGAACTGCGTGCCGCCAGTCATGCCGACGGCGGCTTCGACCGCTTCGACGGCGGTGCGCAGGCCGCGTAGTTGCATCATCTCCTGCGTGATGATGGACACGCTGGCCGGCAGATCGCGGCTGCTGAGGCCCAGGCGCGAGCCGGAAGAGGCGATGGCGTCGAGCGGGAGGGAGAAATGGTTCTCCTTCTCAGCGGTGACGTCGAATTTATCGAGTTGAACGGGATCGTCCGACTTGGTGCTTGCCGGTTGGGCGGCGAAGGTGGTGCTCGCGAGCGCGAGCAGGCTGAAGGGAAGGGAGCGATAAAAGGCCATGATACGGGCGTGCGACGGAAGGGTACACGACGGCGGGCACGCGGCCGCGCGGACGTGGTTCGCCAGGGGCGAACAGGTGGGAGGAAGCCGCGCGCGCGGAATTCAGCGCGACGCGGACACGGCGGTGCAGGGGCGCGTCAGGCGCGCGGCGGAGGTACCGGCACGGACTCCGTCCGCTTGGGCGCCGCGCTCGCAAGCACGGCCGGCCATTCGGTGGCGGAGTTTTCGAATAGGATTCGCGCGGGGGCGTGAATCGCGAGGAAGAGTTTCTCCGCCGAGTGCTCGACGGCTTGGGGCAGTTGCTGTTTCGCCGTCTCCTTGGCGTTGGCCACTCCCAGGCACAGTTCGCAGGGCCTCTCCGGGTCGAAGGTCGCGCGCAGTGCCTCCGTCACACTCATCGTCTGCGCATACCCGGCAAACATCTTGCCCCAGGCGAACACCTGCGCCGCATCCCAGATCGCGCCATTGGCGCAGACCCAGGCGAAAAACAGCGAGAAGATGGCGACGCGACGACGCACGGGAAAGTCCATGGAAGCCCGGCTGGCCGGTGGCAAGTGCTCAGTGCGTGGGCCCGCGTGGTCGGCAGCCCATTCCTCCTGCCGCCAGGGTTGACCGCACTTTCCTTCTGCCTGTGAATGCGGCGCCGCCATGAAGCCCTTCCCGCGTGCCCTGCTCTGCGTCGCCGCGTGCGGCGTGTCGCTCTCCCTCGATGCCGGTGCGCAGACGCCGCCGATGACGCCGGACATCCCGGCGAAGTTCGTCGCCCCCACGGATCGCAATGACTATGTGAAACGCGAGGCGATGATCCCGATGCGGGATGGCGTGAAGCTGTTCACCGTGATGATCGTGCCGAAGGGCGTGAAGGACGCTCCGATCCTGCTCACGCGCACGCCCTACAACGCCAAGCGCAACGCGGAGCGGACCGTCTCGCCGTACGCCGCGGCCACGGGCGCGCAGATGGATGAGCCGTTCCTCGCCGATGGCTACATCCGCGCCTACCAGGACGTGCGGGGGAAATATGAATCCGAGGGCGACTACGTGCTCACCCGTCCGCTTCGCGGCCCGCTCAATTCCACCCCGGTCGACCATGCCACCGATGCATTCGACACCATTGAGTGGCTGGTGAAAAACGTGCCGGAGTCGAACGGCCGGGTCGGGCTGATCGGTTCCTCGTACCCCGGCTTCACCACGGCGATGGCGCTCATCAATCCGCACCCGGCCCTCAAGGCCGCCGTGCCGCAAAGCCCGATGGTCGATGGCTGGATCGGCGACGACTGGTTCCAGAACGGTGCCTTCCGGCAGGTGATGTTCGACTGGTTCGCGGGTCAGATGACGGCAAAGAAAGCGGGGAGCGCGATCGCGCGGGAAAGTTTCGACGACTATGACAATTTCCTGCGCGCCGGCACCGCCGGCGCCTTCGCCCGGGCCGCCGGGCTCGAACAGATTCCGGCGTGGCGCAAGATCACCGAGCATCCGGCCTACGATGCGTTCTGGCAGGAGCAGGCGCTGGACAAGATCCTGGCGCGCCAGCCGCTCAAAGTGCCGACCCTTTGGATCGGTGCGCTCTGGGACCAGGAGGACATCTACGGCGCGCTCGCGTGCTATCGCGCGACCGAGCCGAAGGACACCGCCAACGACCTGAATTTCCTCGCTCTCGGCCCTTGGCGCCACTCCGGCGTGAACGTCGAACAACGCCAGCTCGGCCCGCACCTGAAGCTGCCCGGCGACACCGCATCTGACTTTCGGATACGCGTGATCAAACCTTTCCTCGACCAGCGCCTCAAGACCCACGGGCCCAAGGCCGACACGCCGCCGGTCATGATCTTTGAAACCGGCACCATGGAGTGGCGCGAGTTTGCCAAATGGCCGCTCGCGGCCGAGCGCGGCGGAGAATGGCCGCTGCGGCCACTCTATCTGCAGCCCGGGCTGAAACTTTCCTTTGATCGACCGGCCTCTGGCGCCGCCTATGAGGAATACGTGTCGGACCCCGCCAAACCGGTGCCTTACGTGCGCCGGCCCGTGCGGTGGGACGACAGCGACCAATGGCGGTCCTGGCTGGTTTCGGATCAGCGGCATGTCGACGGCCGCACGGATGTGCTGACGTATGTCTCGGAGCCACTGACCAAGCCGCTCAGGATCTCCGGGTCGCCGATGGTAAACCTGTTCGCATCCACGAGCGGCACGGATTCGGACTGGGTCGTGAAACTCATCGATGTCTATCCGGACGTGGTGCCGTCGGACGTCCCGATGGGCGGCTACCAACTCGGCCTCGCGATGGAAATTTTTCGCGGACGCTATCGCGAGAGTTTGGAAAAGCCGTCGCCGATCCCGGCCAACGAAGTCCAGCGCTACCGCTTCGAGCTGCCGCCGGTGAATCACGTTTTCCTTCCCGGCCACCGCATCATGGTGCAGGTCCAGTCGAGCTGGTTTCCGCTCTACGACCGCAACCCGCAGACTTACGTGGACAACATCTTCTTCGCGCAGCCGGCGGATTTTCGGAAGGCGACGCAGCGGATCCACCAGACCGGCGCAACCGCTTCGGCGATCGAGCTGCCGGTGGTGCCGTGAGCGGGAGCTGACGCGCGTCCGCGGTGTAGGAGCGGCTTTACGCCGCGACCGAACCTGTCGTTTCAACGACAGGTTCGGTCGCGGCGTGGAGCCGCGCCTACAGCCGTAGCGATCGCGCATTGAGCTGCGACCCCGCTAAGATTTGCGTGGCCGCTTCGGCGACGCGCGTTTGTGG
>JBEIHL010000467.1:0-4006 GCA_040381375.1 Opitutaceae bacterium | reverse complement strand
GGCGGCGCTGGCGCGGCTGGAAAAGGCGAAGGCGCCGGTCGTGTTTTCGTCCGCGCTCGAAACGGCGGTCGGGGCGCGGACCGCGTTGCGGACCGCGTTCTCCTGGCGGGGCGAGCGGCGTGCGCTGGGTTTTGGCGTCTGGCCGCTGTATTCAGAGCTGTGCTACAATGGCCCGATGGCGGTGCCCTTCATCCGGGCCGCCGACCTCGATTACCTCGATCCGGAGGCCGTATGGAGCGCGCTGAGCTGACCACCCTCGTGCGGGCCACGGGTTGCGCCATCGAGCGCGGAGGCGCGGTGTTTCTTTGCGCCGCCGACTGGACGGCGACAGAACGCGCGCAGGCCGAGGCGGCAATGACGCGGCCGGCGGACGAGGCGTCCCGGGCGGGCGCCGGCTGGCTGTGTATCCGGACCGGCGGTACCGGCGGCGCGCTGCGTTTCGCGCGGCACGACGAGCGGACCCTCCGGGCCGCGGTGGATGGCTGCGTGGCCTTCTTCGGTCTCGGCCGGGTGAACGCGGTCGACGTGCTGCCGCCGTATCATGTCAGCGGCTTGATGGCCCGGGTTCGTTGCGCGGCGACGGGCGGACGGCACCTCCCGTGGTCTTGGAAGGATCTCGAAGCCGGGCGCGTGCCCGCGTTGCCGGCGGGCGAGTGGGTGATTTCGTTGGTTCCGACCCAGCTCCAGCGATTACTGCAGGTGCCGGCGGCGTTCGCGTGGCTGCGGCGGCTCGCGGTGATCTTCGTCGGGGGCGGTCCGTTGTGGCCGGACCTGGCGGATGCCGCGGCGGCCGATGACCTGCGCGTGGCGCCGGTGTACGGCATGACGGAAACGGCTGCGATGGTGGCGGGACTCGGGCCGGAGGAATTCCTGGCCGGCGAACGCAGCGCGGGCCGGCCGCTGCCCCATGCCCGAATCGACATCACGACCGAAGGGGTGGTGCGGGTCGGAGGTGACGCGATCTTCCGCGGCTACTGGCCTGGGTGGAACGACGCGTCGTCCTTCATCACGGAGGATCTGGGCCGAATCGACGAGCGGGGATATCTCACTCTGCAGGGCCGGCGCGATGCCGTCATCATCACGGGTGGAATGAAGGTGCAGCCGGCCGAGGTGGAGGCGGCCTTGCGGGCCAACGGCGAGTTTACCGACGTCGCGGTGATCGGGGTGCCGGATTCGGAGTGGGGTGAGGTGGTGGTGGCGTGCTATCCCGCTGGCGGCACCCGGCCCGATCTGGAAAACGTCGTCGCCGCGCTGGCGCCGCACCAGCGGCCGAAACGTTTTGTGGCGCTCGCAACCTGGCCGCGCACGGCGCATGGGAAGGTGAACCGCGTGGCGCTGCGCGAGGCCGTGATGGCGCGGTCCGTGCAGCCGTGACCGCTTTGAACGCGGAATTGCCTTTCCGCGACGTGCCGTTGGCGGAAAGCTCCGGGTCGTTGATCCCGCCCGCACGCATGACCAAGAATGAAATTGCCGACGTCCTGACCGAGATTGCGACCCTGCTCGAACTGCAGGGGGAAAATCCTTTCAAGGTGCGCGCGTACCAGACCGGAGCGCGGGCGCTCGAGGCGATCGAGGAGTCGGAGCTGGCGCGCCTGATTGAACAGGACGAACTCGAAAGCGTGAAGGGCATCGGCGCGGCCCTGGCGCAGAAGATCGGCGAGCTGCACCGCACCGGGAAGCTGGGTTTCTTTGAGAAGCTGCAGGCCTCGGTCGAACCGGGTCTCGTCGCGATGCTGGAGATCCCGGGTCTGGGCCCGAAGAAAATTCGCGCGCTGCACGACCGGCTGGGCATTGCGAGCATCGCGGCGCTGACGACGGCGTGCCAGGACGGGCGCGTCGCGGAGCTCGAGGGCTTCGGCGCGAAGACCCAGGAGAAAATTCTCGCCGGCATCCGCAATCGCGAAGCCTACGGACGAAGGCATCTTTGGTGGGAGGCGTGGGCGATCGCGGAGCCGATTGTGCAGGGCCTGCGGGCGCTGCCCCAGGTGCAGCGGGCCGAGGCGGCCGGGAGTTTGCGTCGCGGGCTCGAGACCGTGGGCGACCTGGATTTCATCGTGGCGGCGTCCGACGTCGCACCGGTCGTCGACTGGTTCGTCGCGCTGCCCGGGGTGAAGGAGGTGACGGCGAAAGGTGAGACGAAAGCCAGCGTGCGATTCGAGAGCGGGCTGCAGGCCGATCTCCGCATCGTGCCCGGCGCCCAGTTCGCCTTTGCGCTTCATCATTTCACCGGTTCGAAGGACCACAACGTGCAACTGCGGCAACGGGCGCTCGCTCGCGGACTGAGCCTCAGCGAGTGGGGCCTCGTGCCGGCGGAAGGCGAGGGCACGGCGAAGGAGAAGGCGGAAAAATTGAAGGGCGCCAAGGCCGAGAATATCGCGGTAGCGTCGGAGACGGAGTTGTTCGCCGCGCTCGGGCTGCGATTCATCCCGCCGGAACTGCGCGAGGGCTTGGGCGAGATCGAGGTGGCGGAGCGCGGCGAGTTTCCGCGCCTGGTCGAAGTGAAGGACGTGCGGGGCGCGTTCCACAACCACACCACGGAGTCGGATGGCCGCAACACGCTCGCCGAAATGACGGCGGCGGCCGGGGCGCTCGGGTGGGAGTACCTCGGCATCGCGGATCATTCGAAGGCCAGCTTTCAGGCGAACGGACTCGACGAGGCCCGGCTGCGGCGCCAGATCGCGGAGATCCACGCGCTCAACGCCTCGAAACGTTTCAAGACCCACGTGTTCTCCGGAGTCGAGTGCGACATCCTGGCGGACGGCCGCCTCGATCTCGACGATGCCACGCTGGCGCTGCTCGATTATGTCGTGGTGTCGGTACACAACGCCTTCGCGCAGGACGAGGCCACGATGACGGCCCGCATCATCCGGGCGATCGAGCATCCCGCCGCGACGATGTTGGGCCACGCCACCGGGAGACTGTTGCTGCGGCGCGAGAGTTATCACGTCGACCTGGCGCGCGTGATCGATGCGGCGATCGAGCACGGAGTCATCATCGAGCTGAACGCGAGCCCGTGGCGGCTCGACCTCGACTGGCGGCAATGGCGGAAGGCGGCGGACCGCGGATTGCTTTGCGCCATCAATCCGGACGCCCACGACACCGCCGGCCTGCAGCATGTGGCGGCGGGCGTGACCTGCGCGCGCAAGGGCGGACTCACCGGCGAGCACGTGCTGACCACCTGGCCGCTGGCCCGCGTGCAGGAGTGGCTGCACGCGCGGGCGAAGCGGGTGCGTCGCAATGGGTGACGGGTTTCTGCGGGCCGATCGCGCCAGCTTCGGAGCCGCGGTGTCCCGAACGGATGAACAGATTTTTGACGCGGTTTTTGCTCCACGTGAGCGGCGTTCTGCCCTCGAATTTTTGTGGCGCGCCACTCGTTCGGGAACATCCGGCGATTCATGCGCACTGTAGGTTTTCTTTGGTTTTCTCTCCTATTATGATGTCTCAACGATTCGGAAAATACCTTGCGGCGGGATGGGCAGTGCTCGCCGGGTTGGCCCCGGCGATTCAAGCGGAAGGCTACGCCATCTCCACCTTCGCGGGCACGTCCCTCGTCTCGGGCGGCGCGGACGGTCTGCCGGGGAGATTCAACGCGCCCTACGGCATCGCGATCGACGCAGCGAAGAATCTCTACGTGGCGGATACGGTGAACAACACCATCCGCAAGATCACGCCGGGCGGCGTGGTCTCGACGCTCGCCGGTTCGGCCGGTCTCCTCGGCGCGACCAATGGCACGGGCAGCGCGGCCCGCTTTAATTTTCCGGTCGGCTTGGGCGTGGATTCGGGCGGCAATGTTTATGTCTCCGACGCGAAGAATTTCCTGATCCGCAAGATCACTCCCGCGGGCGAGGTCTCGACGTTTGCGGGCGCGGCGTTCCAACTCGGCTCGACGGACGGCACAGGCGGCGCCGCCCGGTTTTTCCTGCCTTACGGTCTCGCGGTCGACAGCGCGGGCAATGTTTACGTGGCGGAACAAGGCAATCATCTCATCCGCAAGATCACACCCGGC
>JBEIHL010000466.1:0-4018 GCA_040381375.1 Opitutaceae bacterium | reverse complement strand
TATGTCCTCTCGAGCTGCTACTACGATGCGTTCTACCTGCGCGCCCAGAAGGTGCGCACGCTGATCCGGCAGGATTTTCTCAACGCCTACGAGGAGGTCGACGCCCTGCTCACGCCGACGTCGCCGATTCCCGCCTTCAAGCTCGGCGAAAAGTCCGATCCGCTCGCGATGTACCTGTGCGACATCTACACCATCGGCGTGAACCTCGCCGGCCTGCCGGCGATCAGCGTCCCATGCGGTTTCACCACCGGCAACCTCCCGATCGGCCTGCAACTGATCGGCCAGCCCTTCCAGGAGGCGAACCTCCTCGCGCTCGCCCATGGCTACGATCGCGCTCACGACTGGAGTTCAAGACATCCCAAGCTTTGAAACCACGAAACACACGGAACACACGAAAGCGGCGCCGCGCGTTTCTGAGTTTCGTGTATTTCGAGTGTTTCGTGGTTAATCCATTCTCACCATGAACTACGAAGCCGTCATCGGGCTCGAGGTCCACGTCCAGATCAAGACCCGCTCCAAGGTCTTCACCCGCGTCGGCGCGGGCTACGGACACGAGCCCAACACGCTGACCGATCCGGTCGTACTCGGCCTGCCGGGCGCGCTGCCGGTGATGAACAAGGCCGCCCTCGATGCCATCATCAAGGCGGGCTTGCTGCTGGGTTGCGAGATCGCGCCGGTCTGCAAATGGGACCGGAAAAACTATTTCTATCCGGACTCGCCGAAGAACTATCAGATTTCCCAGTACGACCAGCCGATCTGTCTCGGCGGCACGGTGGAAATCGAGCTGCCCGGCTCCGCCCGCAACGTGATGGGCGAGCACCGGCGGGTTCCGCTCACCCGGATTCACCTCGAGGAAGACGTCGGCAAGTTGAACCACGGCGCGACCGATTCCCTGGTCGACTACAACCGCGCCGGCACGCCGCTGATGGAGATCGTATCCGATCCGGCGATGCACACGGCCGAAGAGGCGTTCGCGTACCTGACGTCGCTGCGCGCCACGATGATCTACGGCGGCATTTCCGACTGCGACATGGAGAAGGGCCAGTTGCGTTGCGACGCGAACATCTCCATCCGTCCCGTTGGCCAAACCAAACTCGGCACGAAGGTGGAGTTGAAGAACCTCAACTCGATCTCGTTTGTCCGTGATGGCATTGCCCACGAGATCAAGCGCCAGGTCGGCGTGATCGAGCGGGGCGGCACCATCGTCCAGGAGACGCGGGACTACGACGGCGTGACCGGCTCGTCGCAGTCGCTGCGCTCGAAGGAGGAGGCGCACGACTATCGTTACTTTCCCGACCCGGATCTGATGCCCGTGGTCGTCGACGCCGCGTGGAAGGATCGCCTCCGGGCCGAATGTCCGGAGCTGCCGTTCGAGAAGCAGCGGCGCTTCCTCGCCGAGTACCAGTTGCCCTACACGCTGACGTCCGTGCTCGTCTGGGATCGCGCGCTGGCGGATTACTTCGAGGAGGCTGCCAAGCTGGCCGGTGGCGGCAAGGCCCAGGCGGTCGGCAACTGGATCACGAACGACCTGCTGCGCGAACTCGGCGGGGCGAAGCTCGCGCTCGCCGAATCACGCGTGCGGCCGGCGCACCTTGCGGCGCTGGTGCAATTGGTCGACCGCGGCACGGTGCTGACCAATGCGGCGAAGGAAGTCTTCGTTGAAATGTTCGCCACCGGCGATGAACCCGGAGTGATCGCTGAACGCCGCGGCCTGAAAGCGGCGCCGACGGACGCGGGTGAACTCGAGCAGTGGTGTCGCGACGCGATCGCGACCAACGCGAAGGCGCTCGCCGAGTTCAAGGCCGGCAAGGACAGTGCGATCAATGCGTTCAAGGGTCCGGTCATGAAGGCCGCCAAGGGCAAGGCCAACCCGAAGCTCGTCGACGAAACCCTGCGCCGGCTGCTGGCCGTGATGTGAGCGGGAGTCCACTCTTGTCGCGGATGAGGCAGTCGCGAACCGGCCGCCAACCAGGTTGAACAGGAAGGCCGGGAAGATCGGGGAGAGCGGAGTCTGCGCTTCCCGTACTTCCCGCCCTTCTGTTCAGATCTGGCTCAGCGTCCCAGAGACCAGTTCACCCCGTTCAGGATCAGCCGCCGCACGTCCGGCTGCGTGACGTCGAACGGCCCGCCCAGGCTCGTGTAGAAAATGCGCGCATTCTTCGGGCCGTAGTTGCGCGTCCAAGCGAGCGGCTGCGCCGGCGGATTGCCGGCTGCGGTGCCGAGCAAGAGCGGTTTCGCATCGGGCGCGAGCGGGAGCACCTTGTAGAGCGATTGGTGGCCCTTGATGGCCGCGGCGTTGACTCCAGCAAGCAGCGGGCTGTTGGCGGGCGCGGCGGGGTGGACCGAGACGGTGTACGGCATGCCTTTGTTTTCGTAGCCGGTATTCTGGCAGCCGAGGACGTCGGGCACAAATTCAGGCCAGGACGCCAGGCCCGCCGCCAACGGGGGAGACTTGGCCGGAGGCACGAAGCCGTGATTGGCGGTACGGATGCCAACGAGGGGCTTGCCCGCGGCGAGATGGGCGCGGATCGCATCTATATCTTCCTTGGGCGGCGTGGCGCGGCGGACAAATACGATCAGTAGATCCGCGTCCCTCATCGCTGCCCGAAAGCCATCGAAGCGGGTCGGCAGGATTTTCTCGCCGGCGATGATGGTCACCTTGTGGCCGAGCGGGCGGAGTTCGCGTTCGGCAAAACCCCGGAGGAAATTCGGGGAGTCGTAGTTGTCGGGATCCTCGACGGTGAGGCAGACGATGTGAGCGGCGAAGCCGCTCGCGGTGCAGACGGCGCAGGCCAGGGCGAGCAAGGTGAGGCGGAGGCGTTTCATGGGAGGGGAGGGCGGGAACGGGATCGAGTCGGGCGAAACTGGCAGCGCGTTTGATGCCAGCGATGTTTGTGGCGGGCAGGAAAGTGTCGCAATTCGGATGCTATTTCAACGTCTCGAGATAAGTGAGCAGGTGGGACATCTCCGGCACGGTGATTTGCGCCTCGATCCCTTCAGGCATGAAGGAGACGCCGAGGCTGGCGAGACTGGCGATGTCGACCCGGAGGACCTCGACGCTGGTTCCATCCAGTTGGCGCAGCATCACGCTGTTGGCGGACTCGCTTTGGATCATACCGGTGTGGGTCGTTCCGCCGGTCGTCTTCAGCGTGTAGACCAGATACTCGGCCTTCACGTCCCGGTTGGGATCGAGAATGTTGAGCAACAGTGGATCGCGGCCGATTTTGCCGATGCCGGTGAGAGTCGGACCGACGGGCACGGCACCCGGCTCGCGCGCGTGGCAGGCGGCGCAGGCGCGGACAAAAATTGCGCTTCCCGCCGCGAGGTCACCGGCAAGCTCCAGCGCCGGCCGATACCGCGCCACCACCGCGGCGCGGGCTTCCTGGCCGGAGCCGCTGAGGACCTCCCGGGCGCGGGTGCGCACGGCGGGTTCCGCGTGCTTCAGCAGGGCGTCGACGCGCACCGACCCGAGCTCGCCGCGGGTCAGCTTACCCGTATCCAGAGCGTTGAGACCGGCCAGCGCCCACGCGGGACGCGACAGCAGCGCGTCCGCGGCGCGCGCGCGCAGGGCCGGACTCAGGCCGGGCCAGGCGTGGAGGAGGAGGGGACCGACCTCCGGTTCGTCGAAACGCGCCAGCAGGGTCAGTGCGGCCTGCTGCAGCAGTCGATTCTGGTCGGGCGCGAGCAGTTGCTGGAGCGGGTCCCGCAGTTCCTCCAGCGGGATCAGCTCCAGCAGGGCGAACTGGGCCACGCGGGTGGGGACCGACTGCCGGGAGTCAAAGGCGACGGCGCGCGCCCGCGCGATCATGCCGTCGATCTCGGTGCGGATCTGCGCATCTGAGAAAGACCGGAGGGCCTGCCGCGCGCCGGGGCCACCCCCGGTCAGCATGGCTTGCAGCAGCGGACGGCGCAGCGACGCAGCGCGGCTTGAAGCCGCGGCGAGAGCCTCAACGATGGCGGTCAGTTGCGGCCGGTCTCCAGACTCGGCGGTCATGACAGCGATTTCCCGCAGCAACTC
>JBEIHL010000465.1:0-4041 GCA_040381375.1 Opitutaceae bacterium | reverse complement strand
CGGGGACGTCCGCGCTCCCAGGGTGCAGGCGCCTCACGGCAGCTCGTACACTTCGACCAGGGCCTCGCCGGTGGCGTTGTTCACGCCGGAGACTTGCGCGGTGTAGCCGCGGCCGGCGGGCAGGGTGAGCACGAGCGCGGAGTCGCGGCTGCCGGCGGGGAGCGGAAACGCGGCGACCTGCGCGAACGTCGCGGCGAGCGCCGGGTCCCAGTTGTCGCTCTCGGCCAGCCGCCCGCCGGCGGCGTCGAAGACCTCGAGTTTCGGATCCGACAGCGCACCGTCGACCCCGAGTGTCATCAGGGTCGGACCCACGGCGCGGATCAGCACGCGCTGGGTGCCGGTGCCGGCGATGAAGAAGCCGGCGATGAGAATGTCCGCGCCGGTGCCGACGCGGTTGCGCGCCGAAAGATTGACGAGCCGGGCCTCGCCTCCGGTGCCGGCGTCGTAGCCTTCGATGAGCACGACGCCCGCGGTGGTGCCCGTGGCCTGCACGGTGTAGGCGCCGTCGAACGGGAACTGCAGCGCGGAGTCGCGGCTCGCGGCGGGAAAGGGGAACGCGCCCAGTGCGGTGAGCGTCGGGGCGAGTGCGGCCGGCCAGTCGTTGTTTTCCGCCACCTTCGTGCCGCCGCGGAACAACTCCAGCCGCGGATCGGCCATGGCGGAGACGAGCCCGAAGGGCGCGAGGGTCGGACCGGCGGCGCGCACGACGACGTCGCGGCGGCCGGCGTTGACGACGAACCCGACCGTCACGCTCCGCCCGGCGGGCAGTGTCGTGCGCAGCGACACGTTGGCTAGCCAGGCGCCGCCGCGCGGCGCACCGGGCGTCGCGGTCGGCGCCGGCGCCACGGTCGCGGTGGCTTCGTTGGAGAACTGCCGCGACGCACCCGCGGCGTTCACCGCGGCCACGCGATACACGTAGGTGTTGCCCGCGGCGACAGCCGGGTCGACGAACGTGACCGGCGCCGGACCCGAGTTGGCGCTGACCGTGGCGCGCAGGTCCCACGGGCCGGTGCCCGAGGATTTTCGCTCGACGCGGAAGCCCGTTTCGTTGGCCGCGGCATCGTTCCAGGTGAGCGTCACGGCGGCGGGGCCGGTGCTGGCCTGGAGGTTCGACGGGGCGATCGGCACGACGGCGGCGGGGCCGTCAAAGTATTCCTGGATCCCATCCTGGATCGCGGCGGCGACGAGACGATGGAACGCCTCGTCCTGCAGCGCGGCGTTGTCGGGCAGGGGCCGGTCCATGAACGCGATCTCGAGCAGGATCGACGGGCGCGTCGCGAGCCGGTTCTCGCCGTAGCTGCCGTTGAAGCCCTGCACGCGGCGGTCGGCCCAGGCGGCGTTGTACTCGCGGCGGATGGCGCCGATCACGCGCGCGTGCACGAGGTCGGCGAGCCGGCGGCTTTCGGGGCCGAAGCCGTTGTTGGTGTCGTAGAGCGTTTCGGTCCCGGTGCCGCCGCCGCCGTTGTTGTGCAGGCTGACGAGAATGTCGGCGTTGACGGCGTTCGCGTAGCGCGGCCGGCTGCGGATGTCCTGCTCGAGGTGGGTGAAGCCCGGTTCGTTCCACACCGTCGGATCCGCGCCGAGCGCCTGCACATGGTAGCGGGCGGCTTCCTGCCACCGCGGAAAGCCACTCACGCCGGGACCCGCGGCGCGATCGAGGTTGCGCGTCGGCCGGACGTCGGCGCCGGCGTCGGCGAGACCGCGACTGAGCACGGTGATCATGTCGTGATTGACGAAGTCCTCGACGATGCCCTGCCAGAACCCGCGCTGCAGGACCCAGGCGTTGCCGTTGAGATAGTAGCCGTGGCCCGGGCTCACCGCGATCCGGCGTGCGGCGAGCGAGCGGGCGCGGACGGGAGTCCCCGACGGGGAAAGCGGCGGCGCGGCCTGGGTCTGGAACGGTCGGACGGCTAGGGGCGGAGTGGCGGCGAGCTTTTGGTCGAGCGGCTGGCCGTCGATGAGCGTGACGATTTCGAACGCTTCGAATTCCGCGCGCAGCACGTCGGCGACTGCGACGTGGAGCCGGCGCGAGAAGCGTTCGAACTCGGAGCTGTCGGGCGCGAACGGAAGCAGGTCGCGAGCGAGGCTCACGGTGAGCCGGGAACCGGTGAGCGAGACCGCCTGCAGCGCGAGCGCTGGCGCGGAGTACGCGCCGTCGGCGGCGAGTGTGGCGCGCAGGGCTTCGGCGGTGCGCGCCTCGAGGGCGGGCAGATCAGGCTGCGCGGCGGCGAGCGGCGTGATGCCCAGGGCTGCGATCAGGGTGAAAGCGGTGATGCGCACAAGAAGGAGGACTGAGCTCGTGGGTGGAGAAGTGACACCAAGCGGACTTTGATCTTGTACCTGTCGCTGATGGCGGCCCAAGCCAATTGACCGCGGATTTCGCTGATGGCGCTGATGCATTTCTTATCTGCGTATTCCGCGGTTAAATCTAGGAACTTGGGAAGATTGGTCTTGCCCGGCGCGGCGTAACCGCGGTCCGAGTGGAACAAGCCAGGCAGGTTTAACAGGAGATCGCGGAGGGCGCAGAGAAAAGGCCCGCGGAGAAGAGTCTCCCTCCGCTTCCTCCGCGAGCTCCTGTAAATGGTCCTAGGATCGAATCCCTCGAGCATCGCCCGAGGCGGAATCCACGCGGCTCCCTCTCATCCGTTCAGAGGAATGTCCCCAGCAGCAGCGTGAACCCCAGCCCGCTCACGCCGATGATCGTCTCCGTCACGGTCCACGTGCGCAGCGTCTGCCCGACGGTGAGTCCCAGGCAGTCCTTCACGATCCAGAAGCCACCGTCGTTCAAGTGGGAGAGGACGAGGGAGCCGAAGCCAAGTGAGAGCACGAGCAACTCGCGGTTGATTTCCGGATGCGCGGCGAGCATTGGCGCGAGCAGGCCGGCGGCGGTCGTGATGGCGACGGTGGCGGAGCCGGTGGCGACGCGGATGAAGGCGGCGACGAGCCACGCATACAACAGCGGCGGCAACTGCAGACCGCTCGCGACGGAGCCGAGGGCGTCCGCCACGCCCGCCTCGCGCAGCACGCGCGCGAAACCGCCGCCGCCACTCACGACCAGCAGCGTCATCCCGATCGAGGCGACGCTCTGTTCGGTGAACCCGAGCAGTTGCGGGCGGGTGAAGCGGGCGGCGCGGCCGAAGACGGCGAGGGCGACGAAGACCGCGAGCGTCAGCGCTACGACCGGATGACCGATGAAGCCGAAAATTTCCCGCGCGCGGTGACCGGCGGGAAAGAGCAGCGCCGCGGTGGAATCGAGCAGCATCAAGCCGATCGGCAGGCCGATCACGAACGCAGTGGCGGCGAAACTCGGCCGCGGCCGGCTGGTTTCGCCCGCCTCGGCTGCCGCGGGCGTCGCCACTGGCACCCGCCGGGCAACCCAGCGCGCGAACAACGGGCCGCCGAGCGCTGCCGCGGGCAGGCCGGTGACAAAGGCGAGGGCGAGCACGGTGCCGCTGTTGGCGCCGAGGGCGCTGATCGCGACGACGGGTCCGGGATGGGGCGGCGTGAGGCCGTGCATCACGGAAAGAAACGCCACGAGCGGCAGCGCGAGCAGGAGGAAGGGACGCTTCGTCGCGTGCGTGAGCGAGATCAGCACGGGTAGCAGCAGGAGGAAGCCGACGGAGAACCACGTGACGACGCCGACGACGACCGCGAGGGTAATGATGCAGGCGACGGCGCGCGTTGGGCCGAAGAACCGGCTGAAACGTTCCGCCAGCACCAGCGCGCCGCCGGATTCCGCGAGCAGTTTGCCGAGCATGGCGCCGAGGGCGATGACCGCGGCAATCCCGCCGAGCGTGGCTCCGACGCCGTCCTGAAACGCCTTCAAGGCGGCGAGCGGTTTCATGCCGGCGCCGACGCCGACGCCGAGCCCCACGAGCAGCAGCGCGATGAAGGCGTTCACCTTACGCCACGTCACGAGCGCGACGAGCACCCCGATCGCCGCAAAAGCCAGTAACAGGAGGGGAAGCGGGGCGGCGGGTGTCATCAGTCGAAACGGGGGTTGGGGTTAACCACTGAATTACACTGATGACCACTGATCAT
>JBEIHL010000464.1:0-4044 GCA_040381375.1 Opitutaceae bacterium | reverse complement strand
CCTGGGCGTCTGCCCGCGGGGGGGCTGGGTTTTTGTGGCCGGGGGCGCGGGCCCGCCGGGGTCCGTTTTGGGCGTTCGGGGGGCGGTGGCGGTCCGCGCTCCCAGACACCCGATGCGGCCGGCCCTCGCAGGCGCGACCTAGGTCTGGCAGGCGTCGGCCGTCCGCCCGCGACACCGGCCGAACAGCAGCGCCGTCAGCAACGCTCCCATCAGCCCGGTCGACATCGTTTCGGGTACCGCCTGAACGACGCTCGCCACACCGCGAACCGAAAAATCGTCGATCGCCAGGCCGTCGTCCGAACCGCTCGCTTCGAAATCACTCCACCGCACCCAGAGACTGGCGCCGGGCGCGAGCGCCAGACCCGTCAGGGTGTGCGACACCGAGGTGCGGTTGCCCGCGAGATTTCCGTCGAGGGCGCCGGTGGCACCCGCGGTCACAGGACCGCTGAAGTCGAGCGCGTCGAAATCCAGCCAGTTGCCCGTGATGATCGACGTCGCATCCAGACTATAGGCGAAGTCCAATCGATCGACCCGGCCGGTTGCGCCGAGGCGCCACTGCTCGCCGGCGTATTCGACGGTCAGCTCCGTGAGAGTCTCGGTCGTCAGATTGGTGATGACCGACCCGAACATGGAACTCAGCGAACTGGTGCGAAGCGAGCCGAGGGCGCGATCCGTCCCTCCGGTCGCGCCAAAGCTGTAAGTGTTGCCGGTCGACGAACTGCCGTTGCCCGCGCCGTAGGTGAGGTTGGCGCCGGAACCACTTTCGCTGAACTCCCAGCCCGCCGGCATCGTGCTGCCGGTGGCGGTGCTCAGGGAATTGAAGTCTTCGAGCGCGGCGACGCCGGGCAGCGTGAGATTGAGGGCGGCGGCGGGGCCGATGGCGGCGACCGCGAGGAATCCGACGAGGAGTACGCGTAATGAGAACATGGATATGTGATGGTTGCTGACGGTTGGGGCCGGTTCGGAACGATCCGGCCATCGGAGTGAGGAAGCGCGCTCCACTGCGCCCAAGCCATGGTCGCGTTTACCCAGTTCGGGGTACCAGGTCAGGCGGAGTGCCGTCGGGGAATAAGCCTTGAAACGCCTTTGAACCCGACAACGATTTCCCCGCCAGCCGCCTGGGGCTCGACCGATAGAGTGCGCGCAACCAGGATCCGCTCGCGCCGCCACCGACACCGTCTGACCTACAAGCCAACCACCGTGAATACTCGAACCGTGCTCCATCGTCGTCCGTACTTGACGGCTCTCACGCTAGGCCTGGGCCTGACCGCCACCGCCCTGCTCCCGGCCCAGACCGCGCCCAGCCCCAGTCCCTCCGCCCGGCCGGCGGCGAACGCCGCCGCTCCCGCGGAGAAGGGCGACGCGATCCAGCTCACCAAGTTCACCGTCACCGAGGAGAAGGACATCGGCTACGAGTCGATGCACACGACCGCTGGCATGCGGACCGTGCAGGAGCTGAAGAACGTCTCGAATTCGATCTCGATCATGAACTCGCAGTTCATCGAGGACCTCGGGCTTACTTCGATGGAAGAGATGTCGACGTGGTTCGTCTCGGGAGAATCCAATCCTGAGCCCAACGCCCAGGTCGACAGCCGGGTGATCTTGCGTGGCATCCCCAACGCCTATGCCGTGCGCAACGGCTGGATTTGGTACTCACCCATGGATTCGTTCAGCACCGAGCGGGTCGAGTTGCTCCGCGGGCCGAACGCCTTTCTCTACGGTGAAGCCGACGTCGGCGGCGCCCAGAACCAGGTCACCAAGCGCGGTCTCTTCACCCGCGATATCACACGCGTAAAAGGCATGGTCGGCGGCGATTCGCTTCGCCGCGTCGAGTTCGACATCAATCGCCGGCTCGTGAAGGACAAGCTCGCCGTCCGCCTGGCCGCCGTCACCTCGTACAACGAATCCTGGATCGACAACGTCGAACGCAAGTTCTCCGGCATCTACGCCGCTGTCACGTATCGTCCGTTCCGGAAAACCTCGATCAGCGTGATGGCCGAACACGCCGAGGCGCTGTCGGTCAACTCCCAGGGTCTTTACGTCGACGCGTTTTCCCGTAACGCGACCGCGACGATCGCGGCGGCCGGCGGCTACATCTTTGTTCCTGCGACCGGGCTGCGCTACCGCGCCCAGGGCGCCGGCCGCGTCAACAGCACCGGCTCGGCCACGACGTTCGCCGACACCTCGATCCTGCCGCGTTCCTTCCAGTCGGCCGGCCCCAACTCCACCTTCTACAATTTCCTCCAGTCCGTCACGATCGAGGCGGAACAGCGCATCGGGGAGAACCTGTTGCTCCAGGTCACCGGCAATTTCTACAACCGGAAGATTGACCAGCTGGGTGTGGCCGCCGGCCGCAACGTCTTCCGCGACCGCAATGCGACGCTCCCGGGCGGCGCGCCCAATCCGTACTTCAACGAACTCTATACGGAGTATTTCCGCACTCGCAACGTGGGCGGAAACATCGTCCGCGACATGCGCTTCTCCGCAGTCTACGATCTCAAGACCAAGTGGACGAACCAGACGTTGATGGTGAACCTGCAGCAGCACCAGGACAATCCCGGTCAGAAGAAGCCGAAGTGGGGCGAGTACGTCGATCCCTCCAACCCCGCTTGGGCGGGCGCCCAACCCAACCCGGCCCTCACCCAGGCCGCGTACGTCGCCAACCGCACGCTCTTCACCAACAACCGGTTCATGCGCCGCTTTTATTTCAACCGCGACGACATCGGGAGCGCCTCCGCCATCGGCCCGGAGGCAGGCCTCTCAGCTTGGTACCCCGACCTCTCCAACACGGTGCCCGCAGCCGGCCAGTTGATCAACCGGCGCTTCTACACCCCCTCGTGGGGCGTCGGAGCCTCCGGCAGCTGGTTCAAGGAGCATTTCTTCACTCATCTCGGCTATCGCGAGGACCGATTCAACATGAAGACCACGGTCGGCGCGGTGCGACCGCTCAAGGAGACGTGGATCGTCGATGAGATCCCCGGTGCGTTTGCGCCCAATCCTGCTTTCGTCAACGTGAAGGTCGACGGTGCCAACGCCGGCGCCATCATCCGTCTCAACGACGCGTTCGCGATCGGCTACAACTGGGCCCAGTCGTTCCGCATTTCCGCCGGCGAGGGCGCGCTCACCCATCGCGTGGGCGAACGCCAGGGCGTCGGCGTCGGCGAGGGCGAGGACATCTCGGCCCGTCTCAGCCTCCTGAAGGACCAGTCCGGCCGGCACCGCCTGGAGTTCTCCGCCGTCAAGTACCACAACTTCCGGCCCAACGACCGCTTCAACTTCAATCCCGACGTCAACGTCGAGGACGAGATCTCAGCGCTGTTTCCGGCGGAGTTCCTGCCGACCGGCCAGGACTACCAGACCACGACGACCGAAGGTTATGAATTCGAGGTGATGGCCAACCCCACCCGCAACTGGCGCCTGACCTTCAATTTCGCGACCAACAAGGTCGTGACTGAAAACCGGGCTCCCGTGCTGAAGAGTTTCCAAAGCGACGCCAAGGCCGCGAACCAGGCCACGCCGCTGCTCGACGCCTTTCTCGCCACGATTCCGGACGGGGTGCCGAATCCGGGCTACACTAAGGAACGCGCGAACTTTTTCACCCGCTACACCTTCAGTTCCGGGCCGCTGCGGGGCTTCTACGTCGGAGGCGGCCTGAACTTCCGCCTGCGCACGTTCCGCGGCAACGCGGACCTCGACGGCATCGCCGCCACGCCACCGACCGAACTCTGGTCCCCCGCCTACACACTCTACACGGCTCTCGCCGGCTACAGCACGCGCGTCTTCAAGCGCCCGACGTCGTTTGCGCTGAACGTCAGCAATCTCTTCGACAAGGACTACTACCGCTCCAGCGGCATCGCCAACGGCTCCTGGGGCGACCCGCGTTCGATCCGGCTAACGGTCACCACCGATCTCTGATCCCAGCGGTGGAGCAGCGTGTCCCCACGCTGCTGAAAAGTTCGTTCGACCTTCTTCGGCCCTGGGAGCGCCGAGCTCCAGCTCGGCTCGCCGGCGCCTTGGGCCGAACTGGAGCTCGGCGCTCCCAGG
>JBEIHL010000463.1:0-4045 GCA_040381375.1 Opitutaceae bacterium | reverse complement strand
TCAGGTGGCGGGTCATCCAGCCGTACATCACCTCGCGCATCGGCTGGTTGTAGGCGTGGCCGGAGTCGAAGGCGACGTGCTCGACGCGGTCGGGCTGTCCTTGAAGAGTGAATACGCGTCGGGCGGCGGCGAGCGACCGGCGGGCTTCGTCGACGGAGAACTGGAAGGCGTCGCGGGTGGCGTTGAGCACGAGCAGCGCGCGCGGGGCGGTCAGGGCGAGCACGTTTCCTTCCTCGGTGAAACGGAGCGCGCCGGGCACCACCTCGCACTGGCAGCAAGCGGCGCCGAGGTAGGCCTGGTAATTGCCGACCGAGCAGACCGGGACTGTCGCGGCGATGCGTTCGTCCCAGGCGCCTGAATACATGCTCTGGTTGCCGCCACCGCTGGCGCCGGTGATGCCGATGCGCGTACCGTCCACTTCGGACCGGGTGAGCAGATAGTCGACGGCGCGCTGGTTCTCATAAACCTGCAGGCCGGCGAGCGTGAGACCCACCGGATAGAGCGTCGCGGCGGTGAGGTCGCCGTGATATTCGCCCAGCTCCTTGCCGACGCCGCGTTCCCCGGCGCCGAGCGCATCGACGGCGAGTACAAAGAAGCCGAGCTTGGCGAGGCCGATGCAGCGCGACTGCACCACGGGATCCTGCTTCGCGCCTTTCCAGTGGCCGTGCACCGCGAGCACCGCCGGCAATCGGCCGGGGCGGTTCGGCACGTAGGCGTTGGCGGTCATCCAGACGTCGGGAAGCGTTTGGAAGACGACCTTCTCCACGCGGTAACCGTCGCGCGGCAGGGTGCCGAGCACCTTGGGTTGAAGGGCGGAGGGCTGCGCCGGAAAGGCGCCCCAGGCTTCGGCCAGTTGGGCGCGCAGCGTACGACGTTGTTCCTGCCACGCGGCGGCGGACTCCGGGGGCCGGTCGGCCGCGCGCAAGGCGCGGGCTTCGGCGCGAACGTGTTCGAGAAACGCCGGGTGGCCGGCCGGGGTCGCGGCACGAGCGGCGGCGGCGAGCGTGAATCCGAGAACGGCGAGGACAATTCCGTGGGGCAGCGGCACGGACGAAACGCTTTGCGCGCGGCCCGCGGTTGCCAATCGCAAACCGGAGCGAGTCGGCGCGGTCAGAAGATATTACAGGAGGCCGCGGAGAACGCGGAGATCAGACGCAGAGTCCGGAATTTCTCTGCGTCAGATCTCCGCGGGCTCCGCGGCCTCCTGTGAAAAATCAGAGGATTGGATTGATCCGGCCAGGACCTAACCGGCCTCCCGGTTCAATAATTGTCCCGGCTCAAACCAGCAGCAGCGCCGGCGCCTCGAGCAGCGTCTTCAACGCGCCGAGGTAGTGGGCGCCGACGGCACCGTCTACCACGCGATGGTCGCACGAGAGGGTGAGCGTCATCGTCTGGCCGATCACGATCTGGTCGTTTTTCACCACCGGCTTCTTTACCGTGGTGCCGACCGCAAGGATCGCGGCATTCGGCGGGTTGATGATGGCCGAGAATTTCGGAATGCCCATCATGCCGAGGTTCGAGACGCAGAACGTGCCGCCGGTGAATTGATCGGGCTTGAGCTTCTTTTCCTTGGCCAGCTTGCCGAGCGACTTCGCTTCAACGCTGATCTGGAACACCGACTTCAGGTGCGCATCGCGAATCACGGGCGTGATCAGTCCGTCGTCGATCGCGACCGCGAACGCAACGTGCGCGGCGGCGAAATACTGGATGCGGTCACCCTGCCACGAGCCGTTGACCTGCGGCACCCGGCGGAGCGCCTCGGCGCTGGCCTTAAGGATGAAGTCGTTGACCGAAAGTTTGACGCCTTGGTTTTCAAGCCCGGTGTTGAGCTGCTCGCGCACGGCCAGCAGCGGCGCGGCGTCGATTTCGATCTCGACGTAGAAGTGGGGGAGTTGGGTTTTCGATTCGACCAGACGGCGGGCGATGGCGCCGCGCATGTTCGAAACAGGGACGGCGCGCTCTTCCTGAATGGGGCCGTGGCTGCGGCTGGAAGCCGCGGGCGAGGGGCCAGAGGCGAGGGGCGAGGGGCTCGAACCGGCCTTGGCGCCACCGTTCTTTTCCGCGGCGAGCACATCGTCGCGGACGATGCGGCCGCCGGGGCCGGTGCCGGCAATGCGGGCGGGGTCGAGGCCCTTCTCCGCCGCGAGTTTGCGGGCGAGGGGGGAAATCTTTACCCGGCCCTCCGGCGCGGCGGAAGCGGGAGCCGCCTGGGCTGCGACCGGAGCGGGAGCCGGAATCGGCGCGGTTGCCGGCGCTGGCGCGGTCGCGACAACCTGAGGCGTCGACGGTGCCGGAGTCGGAGCCGTGCCCTGCGACGCCGGAGGCGAAGCAGGGGCCTCCACTTTTTCACCCGCTTTACCGATGGCGCAGAGCGCGGCGCCGAGGGCGAATTGGGAGCCGCCCGGAGCGAAGATCTTGAGCAGCGTACCGTCGAAGAACGACTCCAACTCCATCGTCGCCTTGTCGGTTTCGACCTCCGCCAGCATGTCGCCGGCCTTCACGGTGTCGCCCTCCTGCTTCAACCACTTGACCAGCGTGCCCACCGTCATGGTGTCGCTGAGTTTCGGCATTTCGATGATGTTGGCCATGGGGGAAGGAATCAGAGGGGAGGCACCACGAAACACACGAAATACACGAAATCAGCTCCAGGCTCAGGCGTTCGTGTTTTTCGTGTGTTTCGTGGTTAAATCACTCAGGCGAGGATTTCCAACGCCGCCTTGAGCACGCGCTGGGGGTTCGGGAGTTGTTCGGTTTCGACCGGAGGGCTGTAAATTGCGGGGGCGTCGACCGTCGTCACGCGGTGAATCGGGCCGTCGAGTTCGTCGAACGCCTCGCGCTGGATCATGTAGGAGAGCTGCGCGCCGACGCTGGCGAAGGGTTTCTGCTCCTCGACGATCAGCACGCGGTGGGTCTTGGCCACGGAGGCGAGGACCGTATCGATGTCGAGCGGGCGAATCGAACGCAGGTCGACCACTTCGACGGAGAGATTGTGCTCTTTTTCGAGGATGGCCGCGGCCGCGAGGGCGTGGAGGACCGAGCGGCCGTAGGTGACGATGGTGAGGTCGGTGCCCTGGCGCTTCACATCGGCCAGCCCGAGCGGCACGAGGTACTCCTCGGTGGGCACCTCGCCCTTTTCGCCGTAGAGCATCGTGTTCTCGAGGAAGAAGACCGGGTCGTTGTCGCGAATGGCGGACTTGAGCAGGCCCTTGGCGTCGTAGGCCGTGGCGGGTACGACCACTTTCACGCCGGGATGATTGGCGAGCACGTTTTCCGGCGTGTGCGAGTGGGTCGCGCCGACGTTCGTGCCACCGTTGGCGGGGCCGCGGATCACGATCGGACAATGAATCTGGCCGCCGCTCATGTAACGGACGTTGGCGGCGTTGTTCAGGATCTGGTCGAATGCGACCGAGTAGAACGACCAGAACATCAGCTCCATCACCGGCCGCACCCCGAGCATCGATGCCCCGATGCCCATGCCGATGAAGCCGGCCTCGCTGATCGGAGTGTCGACGACCCGGTCCGGACCGAAACGAGCGAGCAACCCCTCGGTGACCTTGTAGGCGCCGTTAAACTGGGCGACTTCCTCGCCCATGACTACGACGTTCCGATCACGTTCGATTTCTTCAGCGAGGGCGTGCCGGACGGCTTCGCGGTAGGTGATGAGTGGCATGAGCTTGAGGCGAGAGGCGATGGGCGAGAGGCGAGGGGAAGAATGGGCTTTGGGTAATGGGCCGCGTTTCGACGATCGGGCTTATCGCCCATCGCCCATGGCCCATCGCCCGCTTAATCGAAGAACAACCGCCCTTTCGATTTCCGTTCTGCCGGGTGGTCGGTTTCCCAATACACATCCTTCTGGATGTCTTCGACGGTGGGGAACGGGCTGGCTTCGGCGAAATCGGCGGCCGTGTCGGCTTCGGCGCGCGCCTCGGCGTCGATCTTTTCGATCGTGGCGTCGTCGAGCACCCCTTCGGCGAGCAGTTCCTGCTGGAAAACCTGGATCGGATCCTTGGTCCGGCGGTACTCCTCGATCTCCTGCTTGCTGCGG
>JBEIHL010000462.1:0-4047 GCA_040381375.1 Opitutaceae bacterium | reverse complement strand
CGCCCAGAACCGCGCCGTCGTTCAGTTCGAAGGCGCCGCGGAAATAGGGGCATCCCCGGCGGCCTGAACCGTATTCGAGCCAGTCCCGCCGCTCTCCGCACCCCGCGGAAGTGTTAATTTAGCCGACTCGCTGTCAGAATTCCTTACAGTTCTCCCAGGGCGAAGATCGGGAGTTTTACGTACCTGAACACGGATAGGTCTACGCGTAAGTAGTATTCCTATTAAAGTGGAAATTACTTTAAAAGAACATTTTGCAATCTCCTTTCTGCTTATCTTTCGCCCCACGCAAACGCCCAGGCGAACTTGGTACGAACGTTGCTGAACTAGGGGACTTACTTCATTTTTTATCCGATAAGACGACTTAACCCTACACCATGAAAAGAACCAATTTTGCCGCTCTCTGCCTACTGTTGATCGGTGCGTCGAAGCTAGTCGCCCTGCCGACCGTTTCCCTCTCATCGGTCTCCGGCGACTCCAGCGGTGGATTGGGCGGCGGAGCTTTCTCTGCCGCCACGCAGTTCGAGGGGATCTACAAGGTCTTCTGCCTGGAGTCCGGCGTCTACATGTCGCTCGGGACGACCTACTACTACGACTGGTCGAATGTCGTGCAGAACCAGAATGACGCCATCTCGATGGGGTCGGCGTTGCTGATTCAAAATCACGCCTTGGGGCTGTTCGGGACCAACTACGCGGCTTGGGGCGGGGCGACCGGCCTCCAGCAGGCTTTTTGGTATCTCGAGAATGAAGCGGGCGGGGTGAACAATTCCTTTGTCAGCTATGCGAGTGGCATTCTGGGCGCCTCATTGATGTCGGACGCGAATGGAGCCTACGGCGCGAAGGTGATGAATCTCTGGACGAACACCAACGGCACCGGCGACCGCCAAAGCCAGATTGCCTACTTCGGCCAACCCCAGAACCCCAACCTCAGCGTGCCGGATTCGGGTTCGACGCTCATGCTGCTGAGTCTGGCGATGGGCGCCGTGTTCTGCCTCTCGCGCCGCCGCCAGAGTTGATCGCCGGCCAACGGCACCTCCGCCGCAGCACCCATACCCGAAAACGGGTATTCTGCGTCCTTGGAATAAACGGTATCCGTCGATGACGTCTTCGCAGCTTAGCGAGTCCGCCCGGACCACGCGAAGTTCCGACCAATCGTCAGCCCCCATCG
This sequence comes from Opitutaceae bacterium, assembly GCA_040381375.1. Lineage (GTDB taxonomy): Bacteria > Verrucomicrobiota > Verrucomicrobiia > Opitutales > Opitutaceae > ER46. The sequence continues at coordinate 2,882 of JBEIHL010000462.1, read as the reverse complement.
ACTGAAAACCATGGCCTCGAAATATCCCCCCTCGTCCGCCGCTTCCACCCGCAACCAGCCGCCCGCCGCCGCAGCGCCTCTAAGAACCCTCCGGCTCGGCCGCATCAAGGCGGCAGTCTGGGAAAACACCACCGAGCAGCGCGCGTTCTACAACGTCACGTTCGCCCGCACGTACATGGACGGCGACAAGAAATTTCGCGACACCGACAGCTTCGGCCGCGATGACCTGCTGCTGCTGGCCAAGCTGGCGGATCAGGCCCACACGTTCGTGTGCGAGCAGATGGCGGTTCAGAAAAGCGAGGAGTTCCCGGACCAGTCGCGGCGCAGCTAAGGGGGACTAGGCGCACCGCCCCTCCCCGGGGAGCGCGGATCCCCCCGTCCGCCTTTTGCTCGAATGCAGACGAGGACGTCCGCGCTCCCAGGAGAAACCTCCCTCATCGGGTCGGCGCGGGCCACTTCAGATTCCGGTGGAGGAAGTCGAAGGTCCCCTCCCCATTGATGCTGTGGCCGCCGGGGAAGAATTCGATCTCCGTGCGGTCGCCGAGGCCGAGTGTGGCGTAAAGCCAGCGCACCTTGCCGTATTCGTGCGCCACCCAGGCGTCGCGGCCGACCCGGTCGTAATGCCCGCGCTCCACCATGAAGGGGCGCGGGATCATCAGGTACGCCATCTCGGCGTAGTCGAAAGTGTGTCCAAGATTCCAATACGGCATCTCCCACTCGATCGTCCGCATGAACGTGAAAGGCTGGTCCGTTGCGGCCACCTTGCGCGTCCACTGGTTGAAATCACCGGAGCAGATCGACAGCGCGTACCCTTCGAGGATCGTCGGCACCCGCACCGCCGTCTCGCCGCCGTAGCTCAACCCGTAAAACGCAATTCGCGCAGGATCGACGAAGGACTGCGTGCCCAGCCAGCGCAGGATCTGATCGTGTTGCGCGAGAATGAATGAAAACAGCGACGCCTGCACCGTATTCGCCTTCCGGCTGAGCCACCGGTAACGATCTTCGCCGCGGTAGAGATTGTGCGGCGCAAACGTCACGAACCCGCGCTCCGCCAGCACCGCGGCGAAATTATTGTACGCCGTCTTGTTCCCGTCGACGGTGTCGCGCGGCACCCCGTTGCGGCCATGCTGACACACGACGACCGGCCGGCGCTCGCCGGGCTTCAGGTCCTTCGGCACCACCAGCACGCCCCACGCGATCATCTCCGGCCAAACATCCAGCACGACATCGTACGCGGTCCACCGGTCCGACTCCGCCACCCGTCGGGTACGGGCGTTGAACGGCACCAACGCCTCGTCGAAGCGACCCAAGCCTTCGTCGTGAAAACGCTCCCGGTACGGCGCCGCGCCAGCGACAAACTTGTCCGCCGAATGCAACGGATGCCGCCGCTCGGTGCTCCACTTGTTGTCCGCGAGCTCGGGCATGACGGCATGAAGAAAAAATTTGTCCCGCACCTGATCGGCACCCGCGATGAGTTTCTGCACGTGGCCTTCCAGCTCGCTCACATAACGCCGGTGGCGCGGGGCCGGATCAAACGATCCCGCCGTCAGCGGCCCGCGTGCATCCGCCCCCGAGGCCTGGATCGCGATTCCCAGCCCCCGCGCGAAGGCGCCAACCGCGGCCGGGGAAAACGGTCCGACCCGGGCGCCTCCCGCGCCGTGAATCGCTGAGGGTCGCGCCCAGTGCGGCCCGGTTTCGATTCGACGCACTTCCGCTTCGACGCGGGCCAACTCCGGCGGGCGCCACTCGCCCTTGTGTCCCGTGACCGACGGCCCGGGCGCATGTTCGATCACCAGTTCCCGCGGCAGAATGAGGCCCGCAATCTCCGCATCGCCAAACTCGCGCAGCAGGCCCCAGACGTTGCGATAGATCGGCTCCGACCACACTTGCTGTCGCGAATCGAAGTAGCCGCTGACCAGCGCCGCACGAATCCGCGGATCGATCGCCGCGGCATAGAAGGCCACCAGCCCGCCCTCAGCATGGCCGGCCACGCCCACCGGCACGTCCGCCCCATGCCGCGCCCGAAGGCCATCCACTGCGGCGAGCACGGTCTGCACCTCGTAGCCGATGACATGCCGGCCGAGGTGGAACGCCTGCCGGTAAATCCATTCCCGATACGTCTGGTCGGACCGGCGCAGGGTGGCGTCGTCGGTCACGAGCTTCTCGCGGCTCACGGTGACCGGGATGATCAGCTCAACGCCACTCTCCGCCCACTGCCGCACACTGGAGGTCAGGACCTGATCCGCGGAATCCGCCAGGCCCAGCACCTTTTCCGGCGACTGGCCGGCATCCGGCACCACCACGACACCCGCCGTCAGCCGGCCTTTCGGCTGCACCCAGAGGCCCGCTCCCCAGACGCCATCGAGCACCGGCCACCGCACCTGCCAGACGCGGTAACGGGTGGTTTCCGCCACGAGCGCGGGCCGCGCGGTGTCGCCATACTGCTCCAGCCCTGGGGCCAGCCGCGCGTCTACGGCGCCGATGATCGTGCGCAAGCGCTCGCGCCGGGCCGCAACGGAACGCGTGTACGCCTCGGCCGAGGAAAAATCGCGCGCCCAAAACGCGGCGCGGCGCGCCGGCGCCTCGTCGATCTTCCGCTCGACCAACTGATGGGCGCCGTCCATCAGCCGTCCCGACAGGTCGGCTTCAGGCCAGGTCAGCGGGGCGGTGCCGGGCAGCACTTCGGCGGCGCGGGACCCGACGGCAAAAAGCGCGCCGGCGAGAAGGAGCACCCCTGGGAGCGGGGGGGCCCCCCGGGCCGGTTGTTGATAAAGGGGGGCGGGGGGGGGGCGCGGCCCGGGGGGCACGGTTGCGGAACAAAAAACGGGGAGCGGCCCACGGGCGGTGGTGGGCCGGCGGCCGCGGCGGCGGCACCAACGTTT
>JBEIHL010000461.1:0-4056 GCA_040381375.1 Opitutaceae bacterium | reverse complement strand
GGTACGAGCAGCCGATCGGCCCCGAGGGCGCCGAGCACGAGCGGCCAATAGAGGATGGAGGCAAGGAACAGTTTTCGCGCCATGGCATCGCGGGTCGCCGCCCGCGTAAACGCAATTGCCCGCCAGATGAACCAAGCGCCAGCCGCGGCCGCGGCGACTCCGTAGGCGAGACTCGCCAACTGCAGGAAGACGGGCAGCAGACTGACGATCACCAAGGCGATGGCGTTGATCAGCGACCATGCGGCCACGTGACGTCCGGATTCGTCCCGCACCGGAAGCATCGGAAAGTGCACCGCGGAGTAATCCCTCCGATGCGTCCACGCGACCGCCATGAAATGCGGAATCTGCCAGAAGAACAGCACGCCGAATAGAATCCAGCCGAGGGCCGAAACCCGCCCCTCACCGGCGCACCAGCCGATGAGCGGAGGAAAGGCGCCCGCGATCGCGCCGATTTCGGTGCTCCACCGCGAGCGCTTCTTCGCCGGCGTGTACCAGCCGAGATATGAGATCACCGTCAGCAGGGTGAACAGCGCCGCCAGACGATCCACGCGGGCAAACAGGATAAACAGCGCGAGGCTGCACATCAGCCAGCCGAGCACGAACGCGGAACCCGTGGCGACCTTGCCCGTCGGGATCGGTCGATCCGCGGTCCGCCGCATCTTTGCATCCGTGTCGTGCTCGAGCCACTGGTTCAACGCCGCGACGCCTCCCGCCGCCAGCGCGGTGCCGATGAACAGGAGGGTGAACTTCGCGGGATTCGCCGGTGGTCGCGTGGCAAAATATCCGACCAGAGTCGTGATCACCGACAGCAGACTGAGCCTCGGCTTGGTCAGCTCGAGGTAATCGCGAAAGGTTGCCGGCGCCGCGGTTTCCGCCGTCATGCGCGCGAGCGGGTGGCGAGCGGCGCCGGACCCTCGATGCGATCGCGGTGCGCGACCCAGGTCAGCCAGAACGTGACGGCCAGCGTGATCGCTCCGACCACGACATGGCCCGTGGTCATCTCCGCCCGGCGCATCGTCCAGATGATCTGCGCTCCGAGGAGAATCTGCAGGATCATGAGACTGACGAGAGCGGAAGCCCCGGCGCGCATGGCAGCCGTTGCAGCCCGGTCACGCCGGATCACGAAGGCGAACAGCGTCAACGCCACCGCCAGCACCACCGCCATCACGCGGTGGGCAAAATGAATCGCCACGCGGAAATTCCACTCCGCCGGCAGCCAGTGATTCTCCGGCGGCGGCGTCGAATAGGGGAAGGTCGGGATCGCGAGCCCAGCGGCGTTGTGCCGCATCATCACCGCGATCACGAGTTGCACCAACATGAGCCCGAGACACACCACTCCGACCTGGCGCACCGCTGTGCCGACGGGCGAGCCGCGCTCGATCCAGGAGCGGGAGCAACCGGCGGCGATGCCGATCAGCAGGCAAACATAGACCTGGGCGAGGATGCCATGGGGAATCCGCAACATCTCCCCGAGCGACATGTGAAAGAAGGGCACGTCGATCGCGTTGAGCGTGACGCGCTTTCCGCCGATCACGCCTTGGAGCACCACGATGCCGAGCGCCCAAAATCCCAGGCGCCGCAGCCAGCCGCGGTCCTCGGTCCGCCACAACCAGAAGGCCAGGCCAATGGTGATGAACCCCATCATCATCCCCGTGAGCCGATGCGAGTGCTCGGCGAACATGGAGATGTCGCTCAACCAGCCGTCCGGATTGATCGAGCCGTTCGACAGCGGCCAGTCGGGAAAAGCCATGCCGGCCCCGATGCTGGTGGTGAAGGCGCCGAGGGTGACCAAGACGAAGACCCACACGCTGCCGACGCCGGCGAAGACGGCCAGGGCGGGCTTGTGAGTGGAAGTACGCGGAGTGATGGAAGCGGTGGCCATGAGTGGCGCGAACGTGCAGGAGAAGCCGCGATGCTTACTTCCGCAAACCCTTTGACAAAGTTATCCGCCGGCGAATCCGTAGGCCCATGAAAACTAATAGTGGCCCGCGGCCCGCCGGCCGTTGGCTGATCCGACTGGGGTCGGCGCTGCTTGCCCTCGCGGCGGTAGCCGGCGCGGTGCTGGGGTCGGGTTGCGGCAAGCCCGCGGGCAGCGCGGCGGGACCCGCGCCGGTCAAGGGCGAGCGTTACCCGCTGACCGGCCAGGTCCTGCGCATCGAGCCGGAGCGCAAGGTGCTGGTGGTGCGGCACGACGAGATCAAGGATTACATGCCGGCGATGACGATGGAGTTCGTGGTGGCCGCGGGAGACTTGGCGGTGGTGCAGGTGGGACAACGGATCCGCGCCGACCTCGTGCCGGCCAAGGATGGCGGCGACTTCCGGCTCGAGCGGATCTGGCCCGACGACAAGGTCAGCGCCGACACCATTGCGGCCAGCGCGCTTCAACTGCGCCAGGACACCCACACCCGCGGGAAGCACGCCTACCGCGAAGTCGGCGAGGCGGTGCCGGATTTTGCTCTCTACGACCAGAGCGGGCGGGTGGCTCAAGGCAGCCGGTTCCGCGGGAAGCAAATCATGCTGAACTTCATTTTCACGCGCTGCCCGGACGCCAAGATGTGCCCGGCCTCGACCGCAAAGATGATCACGGTCCAGCGCCTCGCGCGGGAGGCGGCGGTGAAGAACCTCGAACTCGTCTCGATCACGCTCGATCCCGCCTTCGACACGCCGGGCGTGCTGCGGGAATATGTGGACCTGCGTGGCATCGACACGGCGAATTTTTCGTTCCTAACCGGCCCCGAGGCGGCGATCCGCGACCTGCTCACGCAGTTCGGCGTGATCGCGCAGTTTCAGGGCGATATCCTGCAACACACGCTCGCGACCCTCCTCATCGATCCCAGCGGCAAGATCGCGCACCGCACCGACGGCAGTGCGTGGGAACCCCAGGACTTCGTGGCGAAAATGAAACGCGAATGAACCTTCCAAACACACCCGTCGTCGAGGCCGCGTCCCCGTTTCTCAGCCGGCAGTTCTGGCTGATCACAGCCGGCGCGATCGCGATCTTTGCGGGCCTGCGGCTGCTGCCGACGGGGACGAATCTCAGTCACATGGATTTCCGCGTCGATCCGCGGGCGGGCAACGCGATCGAGTTCTGCGATCCGCTCAACCCGCAGTTCATTCCGGTGACGGCGGCGCGGTCGCCGGTCACGCTGGCGATCGTGGCGGATGCGCCGCCGGTGGCGGGACGTGAAGTGCGCGCGGTCATGACGCTGAAGACCGGCAGCGGGAAACCGGTCGAGCCGGCGGACCTGCTGGTGACGCACACGCGGCGGCTGCATCTGCTCCTCGTGGATCCGTCGTTGACCGACTACCAGCACGTCCACCCGGATCCGTCCGGGCGGCCCGGCGAGTGGCGGTTTTCGTTCACCCCGCGCGCGGCGGGCACGTATCGGGTTTTTGGTGACTTCACGCCGGCGGCCACGGGGCGAGGGCTCTATTCGAGCGTGGATCTGGAGATAGCGGGCCGGGCGATGGAGGGACCGGCTGGCGGAGCGGCGCTCGGCGAACGCTTCGAGCGCGACGGACTCGTGTACACGCTCACGACCCAACCACGCCCGGCGCGGGCGAATCAGCCGATCGATCTGCAATTCGCGATCGCGCGGAGCGACGGGGCGCCGGTGCCGCTCGAGCCGGTGATGGGCGCGTTCGCGCACCTGGTGGCCTTCGACGAAGTGCGCAGTGGTTTTGCCCACCTGCATCCGACCGAGGCGGATTTGACGCGACCCCCGGACGCCAAGCGGCCGGTGCTTAATTTCAAGCTCACAATCCCGCGCGCGGGCCGCTTCATCGTGTGGGCCCAGATCAACCTGGCCGGCACGGAAACGTTCGTGCCGTTTGCGCTGCACGTGGAGTGAGCGGGGAGGTCGGTCCATCTCTGCGTCAGGCCTCGGCGCACTCCGCGTGCTCCTGTGCCACGGATTGGATCGGACCGGGCTCGAACCGCTTTACAGGAGGACGCAGAGGGCGCGGAGGTCTCACGCAGAGAGGAGGCAGGGGAGAAAGTCGGTGGGGAAGTCCCTGTCGATAAATGCGCGGGTCCCGGTAGACGCGTGTCACCTG
>JBEIHL010000460.1:0-4059 GCA_040381375.1 Opitutaceae bacterium | reverse complement strand
CCCAATGGCCATTCGGTCGCGGCCTAAAGCCGCTCCTACAATTGGAAATCACTTCATTTGGAAAAGTTCGCTCTGCACGATCGCATGCACGAGGCTGCGCACGCCGTAACCGGAGGCTTGGGTGGCCTGGAGAATTTTTTCGATCTGCGGCCGGTCGCTGAACCGGACCGGCGCCGCGGTGGCGAAGACCGTCAGATGCCGCGCGAGGTTGCGCGCGATCTGCGTCTCGTCGTCGAGAATGAGCCGCTTGAACTCCCGCACATCGTGGAACGGCCGCCCGTCGGGGAGCTGGCCGCGAGCGTCGACCGGCAGCGCGAAGTGGAAATCAAACGGCCAGCCGTTTTTCCCGAGACCGATCTCCGGCAACTGGTCCTTGGCATCGCCGCGGTAGCGCGTGCGCCAGCCGCCCATCACGTCAAAGTTCTCCAGCGCGAAACCCGGCGGGTCGATCTTGATGTGACACGCCGCGCAACTCGCGTCGGCCCGGTGTTTATCGAGCTGCTGGCGAATCGTGACCGCGCCGCGCGTGTCGGGATCGACGGCACCGACCGACGACGGCGGCGGCGAGATATGGAGGCCGAGGATCCGGTCCGCGATCCATTTGCCGCGAATCACGGGCGAGGTCGTCGTACCGTTCGCGGTCACCTTGAGCACGAGGCCTGGGTCAACACGCCGCCGCGCACGCTGTCCGCGGGCAACGCCACCCGCCGCATCGCCGCTCCCGCCACTCCGGGAAGGTTGTAATGCTCGGCGAGTCGCTCGTTCAGGAAGGTGAAGTCCGAGTGAATCACGTTCCGCGCCGGCAGGTTTTTCTGCAGCAGCTCGGTGAAGAACAGCCGCGACTCGGCGAGCGACGCCTCGACCAGCGCTTCGTCGAGATAGTAATCGGGATAAAGCGTATTGGACGGCGTGGTGGCGTCGTGCTTCCGCAGCTCGAGCCAGTAATCGAGGAACGCCTCGACGAAGCGTCCGGCCTTCGGGTCCTGCAGGAGACGCTCGGTCTCCGCGCGAAGCACGTCGGGCCGCCGCAGTTCGCCGCGGGCGGCGCGGGTGCGGAGGGCATCGTCGGGCGGAGAGTTGGTCAGGAAAAACGCGAGCCGCGACGCCAGCGCGTAGTCGTTGAGCCGGCCCGGCTCCTCCTCGAGGAAGAGAAATCCCGGCGAGCACAGGACCGCCGAATAGCCGGCGATCATCGCATAGGTGAAGTCGTGTCCGTTCTTCATCTCGCCGTCGAACACGGCGAGGTAACGCTGCACGTCGGACTCCTGCACGGGTCGGCGATAAGCCCGCGCCATGAAGCCGCGCAGCAACCGTTCGGCGTCGGCCCGCGGCGCAGTCGACACGACCTGCACCGGCACCTCGGCCGTGCGCACCACGCGGCCGTAGCCACCGGCGCCTTGGGCGCCGCGGTTCGAAGAATCCGGGAGTGCGGTCACTGTCACCTCGGCCTCGCCCGCGGGACGCTTCGCGAGTGGCAGGTCGCCGAACAGCTGCCGGTAACCGGCGGTCGCCGCGTCGTCCCACAACGGTCCCTCGATCTCCATCCAACGGAACGCCACCGCCGGGGCGCCGTCGCGCTGGGCCAGCGGATTCGACACCGAGCCGGGCCGGTTACGGAAAAAACGCGAGGCGTCGGTGACGAGCGCCTCGTTGGCGGCGATCCAGATCGCACCGAGGTCGAAGGTCTGCGGCTCGGGCGTCAGGTCGAATTCGCCGAGGCGGCGGACTTCGGCCGGGCCCTGGGCGTAAACCGTGATGGGTTCGTTGCGCCGGCCCGCGGAGATGTCGTCTCCATTCGGCTGATACCACGTGGGGTCGCGGTTCACCAGGGTCTTGTTGCCGTCCTTGCCCTTCACCGTCCCGGTGCTGAACCCGTCCGGCCCGACCCAGAGGGTGTAGCCGCTCCAACGCACGCGGTAGCGGCCGGAAACCGGCGCGCGGAAGTTGTCCCAGATGGTGTGGAACGGATGGTAATTGCTGCGCATCCAGCCGACCGCCTCGAGTTCGCGCGTCGCCGGATCGCTCTCACCCACGGTGAGCGGCGCCGTCCGCGCCCGCACGTCCGGCGCCGGCCCCTTGCCCAAAACGGGAAACGCCATGCGCTCGGGGTTCGGATTGCCGTCGATCCGGCGGAGAAATGTCCGCGTCCACACGGTTTCGTCGCGGGCATAGTACTTCCGCGTGGTGGGCGGCGGCAGGTCGAGCCGGGCGAGCTCGACCCCCATGACCTGGCGGATCGCGAGCTGTGTGGCCCGGAGGTAACGGGTCATCTGCACGTGCGAGACGTCGAGCACGTCTCCGACCTTGTTGAACAGCTCGGCCTCGCCGTCCTCGGGCAGATCGCCCTTCACCTGCAGCCACGGCGCGTGGAGGAGATCGCGCAGGGCGTTCTCGAATTCGTAGCGATTAAGCCGCCGCTGGGTGGTTCGCCCCTGCTGCTGGGTGACGATCCGCTCCTGTTCGGTCAGAGCGGTCGCCACGCTCTGGACAAACGTCGCGAGGTCGCCGCCGTCGGGACGCTGCTTTTCCTTGGGCGGCATCTCGCCCGCCTTCACCCGGTCGTGCACCAGCACCCAGCGTTGCGCGTTGCCCGGTGCGTCCGGAGCGAACTTCAGACTGGCGATGTCGAAGCCGCCTTCCTTGTCGACGTCGTTGTGGCAGCTCGCGCAGTGCTTCTCCGTGAACGACAGGGCGCCCGGGATGGCCGGAGCCGGGGCGGCCGACGCTGAGCCGAGCATCCAGGCCGCCGCGAAGGCGCCGATCGCCATGGCCGCCGCGCGCGACGCCGGAGACGCGGCGTCCGCGAGCGTTTCACGTCCGTCGGGGATCAAAGAATCAGCGCGTGACGCCATGGGAAGGGAGTCGGATCAGAAATTCAGGTCGAGGATAACGGGACGTGGCCTGGGTTCGGCACCCGGTTGAGTGCCAGTGGTATTCCTGTCGCCCGGGCGGGTGAAGCCATAAAACGGAGTCGTGCGCCGAAGAGGCCTCTGAGCGCGAGGGCGCACGGATCGATGGCGGCACAAAAGCGACCGGCCCGCACCAAGCGGTTTGCCTCGGAAACTTTTCCTCCGTTGCTCTGAGGCCGCGTGGACCGCTTTGTCCTGACTATCGCCCTGTTTGCCGTCGCGACGGCGCTGATCGCGATCGGGTTGAGGTTTCTGCCGCGTGCCGCGGTGTGGGCCACGGGAGGCATGATCGTGCTGTTTCCGTTCCTGAGCGACACCTCGGATTGGAATCACTGGTTCGATTGGGCCAAACGCTACTCCGTCGTGGTCCCGGTTTTTTTCTCGCCGTGGTCCGCCACCGGCCCGACCACGCCGTCTCCCGAGCCTTTGCCCGGGCGATGCCCGTCGTACCGATCAGCAACATTCTGGAGGGGGCGGCGCTCGATCTGCTCGGCCCGAATCCGGTGAACGGAGTCTGTCTGCTCATCGTCGCCGTCCTGGTGCCGCTGCGCTTCACTTGGGATGAGGGGGCACGGCAGTAGGGCTTCCGAGACCCCGTCTGGCAGGTCGCGACGCTGCTGGCGCTCACCCGGCTGTACGTGATGAATCCGCAGTTTGAGAGCATGGTCGCCGGCGCGATCATGGTTCTCTGGCTGACGTCGCTCGCCTGTTTGGTTGAACGCGACTCCCAGGGCTACGTGATGTGGCGGGCCTATACGCTTTACGGTCTGGTCCTGCAGGATTCGATCCTGCCGAGTTTGTCCGAGTTTGTTTATCCCGAGTGGATTCACCCGGAAAACCGGCTGCGGCTGCACGGCACGTTCGCCGGCAACCTGTCGCTGGCCGTGAACGTCGGGCTCGTCATGCTGGTGGTCGTGCGGCGCATCCGCGCCTGGCGAGACCGCGGCCAGGTCGAGCGCGGGGCGGTTTGAAGCGGCGACGGCTCCGCCTTGTAGGAGCGGCTTGCCGTTTGGCGTTGTTGGGGCGCGCGCCCGGTGCCAGAAGTCGACGGATGAAAATCGGGTTGATCGCACTGGGGTTGATGTGGGCCGGCGGGACGGGGTTGGCGGCGGATGCGGGCTGGCAGGAACTGTTTAACGGCCGGGATCTG
>JBEIHL010000459.1:0-4070 GCA_040381375.1 Opitutaceae bacterium | reverse complement strand
CTCTGGGCGGAATTCGAGCTCAGCCCGCGCGGGCTGGTCACGCGGCAGCGGGTGCGGCTGTTCCTGGCCAACTCAGCGTGGACGCTGCCAGCGCTGCACCGCGGCCTGCTCTACGTGGCCCAGAATTCCCGCGATGTACGCGGAGAAAAAGGACCGCGGATCATCTGCTACGATTTGCGGGGACAGTAGAGATTGGCCCACGGAACACCTGGAGCGGCTCTGCCGCAACCGAACGGATTGCCGGTCGTATTCCAGCGCCGCGGAGAAGGGAGCAGGGAAAAAGAAGCAGGGAAATCCATCCGCCTCGCTGCATAAGAGAAGCTTTTTTAAAAAAACACGATTTCCAGACATAGAAATGCGGAACCACAAAATTCTTCCGTGTGCTCCGTGGGCCAATGGCTCGAGCTATTTGGCGCCCGCTGGTCACAAGCTACCCCAGCCAGCGAACATTCCAAGGCCTTGAACAGGAAGCGCGGGGAGGACGGGAAGTCTGGCCACAGACCTTCCCGCTCTTCCCGGCCTTCCTGTTTTATGGCTGGTTTGAGCCTCAGCGGCGCCGCGCTGTCACTCCAAGCGTTGTTAGCCGCCGATCGCGCGCCGGAGCAGGTTGTGCGTGATCCGCTGCACGCGCGGATCCGGACCCTGCGGACGCGACCAGTGGCTCCAGGGCAGGGTGTGGCCCGGCGGCGTGGCCAGGCCCTGCGCCCAGAAGATCGTCGCGGCGTTGAAGACGAAGTTGCCCTTGGGACCCGGGAAAATCGTCGCGGTGTAGCGCGACGGCGTGACGCCACCGGCCCACACGAGGCCCTCGGCCACGATTTCGTTCCCCGGAATCGCGGCCGGCGAACCGTGGTGCTCCCAGCCGACCAGGCCCGCAATGCTGTCGCCCTTTTTCATGCCGGTGCCCTCGAAGATCCAGTGGTCAGGTTTGGTGCAGGTCCAGTCGCCACCGCCGTTGAACGGAATCACCGTGCGAGCCCCCATGATCAGACTCTCGTCCGGGCCGATCCGGCGATACTCCTTCGAGGATACGCGACGCGCCTGCTCGACCTCGGCGTCGGAGAGCCCGGCGAAATGACCCGCGCGATCGATGATCCGGAGCGGCCGTCCGTCGCTCGAGTTGCTGAATGGGCTCACGCCAAAGACCGCGTTGCCGCACAGCCAGAGCACGTTCACGCCGGCGGCGATCGACGCCTTGACCGCCTCGTACTGGCGCACGTCCCAGTATTCGTCATGCGCGACGCTCAGGAATGTCTTGGCCCGCGTGATCTGGGCGGCGTCGAGGCAATCGCTGTTCGAGCAGTACGTGACGTCGTAACCCTGCTCCTCGAGCCAGTAGGCGAGTGGGAATTCGAAACACAGCCACTCGCCCGAACCAATCGACTGCGGGTTCTCGTAAATCTGCGCGTACTTGCCGTAAGGCCGGTCGAAGCTGACCGCGACATCGGGCGCCTGGGCGCCGCGCGGATCGGTGTAGAGCGAGAGATTGTCCGGCCACTTGTTGTACGCCTGCCAGGTGTTGTCGCTGCACTGGAGCAGGACGTCGGCCTTGCGCGTGTCGCGGACGATAAAGATGACGTAGTTCTGCCAATACGGCTTTTCGGCGGAGTCCGGCACCGTCGTCAACCGTCCGAGGTAGACGCCGCTCGGCCAGTCCTTCGGAATCGAAAGCGAGGTGGTGCGGGTCCACTTGCACTCAACGAGCCGCTTGGGTCCGGGCGCCGGTACCGCCTGCGGGGTGCCGTCAAACGGCCCGAGCGTGGTCATGAGCCGCGCACCGCGACCGCCGTAGTAACCGGTGCGGAAGATCTCGATCTTGAAGCGCGCGGCGGGCGTGGTGCTGACGAAGAGGTCGATCGAGTCGCCGACCAGGACGGACTGCTTGGAACAGTAGCCCTCGATGTCCGCCGCGCGAACGCCCTGGGCGCGACTAAGCCGGACGCGCGTCAACTGCCAGTCGGTCGATCCCGGGCGCTTATTTTCGTCGGCAATGAAGGACGACTTGGACGCCCGGGCCGGCGCGGCGGCTTCCGCGACGGGGAGCGCACCGGCGAGCGCCGTTGCCGCCGAAACTTTGAGAAACTCGCGCCGCCCGACGCCGCCGGATTCTGGGGTGCTCATGGAGAATCTGGTGGTACGCCGGCGATCGGCGGCCGGCAAGCGCGATGGTGGCGACTGGCACGAAAGAGCGCGGGGGGTAGGGGGAGAATGAATACAGGAGAGCATGTCGTCGTAGGTGTCCCGGGAACGCCGAGCTCCAGCTCGGCATCAGGGTGTCCCGAGGCCGGGCTGGAGCCCGGCGCCCCCAGGGGCGGCGCGGCGGTTGCGCCGGCCGGCACTTTTCGAAACGTACCACTACCGCCGGTGGCGCGCTCGGTGACGCCTTCGGCCGCCGGCGGATCTTTATCACGGGCATCGTGATTTTCGTCGCGGCCTCGGTGGCGTGCGGACTCGCCCCCGGAATCGAAGTGCTGGTCGGCGCCCGCATGGTGCAGGGCGTGGGCGGTGCCCTCATGATACCGGGTTCGCTCGCGCTGATCTCGAGTTGCCATACCGCCGAAGTACGGGGCAAGGCTATCGGCACTTGGTCCGCCTTCAGCGTGCTGGCGACAACGCTCGGACCGGTGCTCGGCGGCCTGCTCGCCGGTGCCCGGCATCTGGCGGCGACAGGAACAATTCGACCGCGCGTTCCTCGCGGGCGGCGCCGAGGCCCGGCTGCGCGCGCACGCCCCACTGACGGACGACCTCGAGGCCGGCTTTCGCCGGCTGATCCTCGAGGATTACCGCGTCACCGAGACGCAGTACTTCCGCACCATCTTCTGCGCCTCGCTGGCGAAGCTGGCCTTTCTCGAGTCGTTTCCCGACGCCGACTATCCCGCGCTCGTGGCGGCGTTGCCGCCGATGCGACACCTGGAGCCGAAGCGGATGATGCGGGAAATGGCGGCGCGCGGAGACACGGACATCGGGCCGCTGCAGCGCGCGTTTCCCCATCGCAGCCGGCGCGAGCTGGACCTGAGTCCGCCGCGTTGGGGCGAGGATCCGGAGTGGGTGGCGGCGATGTTGCGCGAGCAGAGGGCGCAGCCGGCGGGCAACGATCCGCGCCCGGCCTACGAACAAGCCCGCGCTTCCGCCCTCGCGGCGCTACCCTGGCACCGGCGGCGGAGTTTCGCGCGGAAACTGGACCGGTTGCGGACGTTCCTCTGGCTGCGCGAAGAAATGCGCGACGTCTCGAGCCGGATGTATCATCTGATCCGGCGCTATGTCCTCGCGTTGGCGGCGCGGCGCGAGACGTTCGAGAGTTTCCGGAATTTCCGCGCCCCGAATGAAATCGGCTCCCGGTTCGCCTTCGATTCCATCCCGGCGAGCGGCGCCCTGCGGGGCATCGGCGCGAGTCGTGGGCGGGTGAAGGGCGTCGCCCGCGTGGCGCGCACGATCGAGGAGGCCATGGGCATCGAGCGTGGCGCGATCCTGGTGTGTCCGTTCACCGACCCGGGCTGGACCCCGGTCCTCGATCGCGTCGCCGCGGTGGTGACCGAGACCGGTGGCCTGCTTTCCCACGCGGCCGTAATCTGCCGCGAATATGGCATCCCTGCCGTGCGCGGCGTGCCGGGCGCCACGACGCGCATTCCCGATGGCGCCACGGTGGTGGTGCACGGCGGCCTCGGCAGCGTCGAGCTCACGGTCGCTGCCCTCTGCAGCCGGTCCAACTTTCTTTTCCCCTCCCGCCCACGACCATCATGAACCGCCTCGCTTCCTTGCTCCTCCTCACGGCCAGCCTTGCCTTCGGGACCCTCCACGCCGCCGACGATCCGGCGCACAACGAACTGCGCGCCCTGCGCACCCAGGTGATCGAAGCCATCACCAAGGGCGACAACGACTCGGTGATGAAGCATGTGTACCCCAATGTCGTCGTCACCTGGCAGAATGCCGAGGTCTGCCGCGGCGTGCAGGGCCTGCGGGACTTCTTCGACAAGATGGCGAAGGACACGTTTCGCGGCTACAAGGTGCCGCCGACGCCCGACGATCTGACCGTGCTCTACGGCGGCGACACCGGGGTCTCGTACGGGCAT
>JBEIHL010000458.1:0-4071 GCA_040381375.1 Opitutaceae bacterium | reverse complement strand
TGACCGCCGGCCGCGTTCATTTGGACCACGGATCACACGGATAGCACGGATGAAGTCTGAATCCGTGTCATCCGTGTGATCCGTGGTAAATATCAAAAACTTCAAGGTCGCTGGTATGAAAACCACTCCTTTCAATCCGATCTTCCTGCACTGATGACCTGGGATGAGCTCAACTGGGCCGCGCTCGACCGGCTGCGGGCCCGCTTTCTGGCGGGTCCGGGCGGCGCCGGTCCGTATTGGGAAACCGAGGACGACCTCGCCAGCTATGACTTCACCTACGGGGAACGGATCGGCTGGAAATGGGACCACGTGCTCCGCGAACTGCGCCAGCGCGGCTGGCGTCCCACCGCCCGGGAAGTGTTCGACTGGGGCTGTGGCAGCGGGGTCGCGGGCCGACGCGTGATCTCGTCGCTCGGGGCCGGGAACTTCGACTCGCTCACGCTCTGGGATCACTCGCCGCTCGCGTGCGACTACGCGGCGGGCGCGGCGCAACGGGCGTTTCCGGCGCTGCGCACTGCCCAGGCCACGCCCGGCCTGCTGGCCGCCGATTCCCCCATCGGGCTGCTCCTGGTCAGCCACGTGCTCAACGAACTCACACCCGATGCGCTCGCCACGCTGCGCCACCTCATCTCGCGCAGCGAGGCGGTGATCTGGGTCGAGCCGGGCACGCGGGACGTCAGCCGCCAGCTCGGTCGGATCCGGGACGAGGTCCGCGCAGGCTTCCGCGTGGTCGCCCCGTGCACACACGCGCTGGGCTGCCCGATGTTCTCCGCGGACCACGAGCGGGACTGGTGTCACTTTTTCGCCCCGCCCCCGCCGGAGATCTTCGCCGACTCCCACTGGGTGAAATTCGGCCAGCGCGCCGGCATCGACTTGCGCAGCCTGCCGTACTGTTTCGTAGCACTTGAGCGGAGCGCGAAAACGGACGTGTCCATCGAGTCGGAGTGGTCGCGCGTCATTGGTCGCGTCGAACACTTCAAGCCGTACGCGCGCTGGCTGAACTGCGATGCCACCGGGCTCGTTGAACTCGAACTGCCCAAGCGCGCCGATCCCGCCTTGTTCAAGCAGCTCGAACGCACCAAGGCGCCGCTGGTGTATCAGTGGCAGCGGGACGGACAGAAGGTCAGCGGCGGACGGGCGTACGGCTTGGATTGACCTCTGCGTCAGACCTCCGCGCTCTCCGCGCCCTCCTGTAAGTTGATTGAACCAGCCCCAAGCCAATTTACAGGAGTAGGCAGAGAACGCAGAGGCCTGACGCAGAGGTGCGAAATAGCGTGCTCGGAAACCCGCCTCACGCCAGGATCCCCTTCACCACCTTGCCGTGCACGTCGGTTAGCCGGTAGCGCCGGCCTTGGAACCTGTAGGTGAGCCGCTCGTGATCGACGCCGAAGAGATGGAGGATCGTCGCGTGCAGGTCGTGAATGTGCACGGGCTGCTGCGTGATATTGTAGCCGTACTCGTCGGTCTCGCCATACGTGAGGCCGGGCTTCACGCCGCCGCCGGCCAGCCAAAGCGAGAAGCACCGTGGGTGATGGTCGCGGCCGAAATTGCCCGCTGTCAGCAACCCCTGGCAGTAGTTGGTCCGGCCGAATTCTCCGCCCCAGACGACGAGCGTGTCGTCGAGCATGCCGCGGCGTTTCAAATCACTCACCAACGCGGCTGAAGCCCGATCTGTCTGCGCGGTCTCGCGCTTGATCCCGCCGGGCAAGCCGCCGTGGTGATCCCAGTCCTGATGGTAGAGCTGAATGAAGCGCACGCCCCGCTCCGCGAGCCGGCGGGCCAGCAGGCAGTTGGCGGCGAAAGTGCCGGGCGTGCGCGCATCGGCACCGTACTCGTCGATGACGTGGTCCGGCTCGTCCTTGAGGCTGGTCACCTCGGGGACGCTCGTCTGCATGTTGAACGCCATCTCGTAGTTCGCGATGCGCGCGGAAATCTCCGCGTCGGGCGTGCCGGCAAACTGTTGTTCGTGCAGTTCGCGCAGGCGGTCGAGCGCGAGGCGGCGGTTCTCGGACGACACGCCCGCCGGGTTGCCGAGGTAGAGCACGGGATCACCGCCGGACCGGAAACGCACGGCCTGGTGTTTGGCCGGGAGAAAACCCGCGCCCCATAAATGAGACATCAACGGCTGGCCCTTCTTGTCCTTCGTAATCAGGACGACGAACGACGGCAGGTTGGCGTTCTCGCTGCCAAGTCCGTAATCGAGCCACGAGCCGAAACTCGGCCGACCCGGAATCTGCGACCCAGTCTGCATGAACGTCACGCCCGGGCCGTGATTGATCGACTCGGTGTGCAGCGAGCGGATGACGCACAGGTCGTCGGCGATCTTCGCCGTGTACGGCAACAGTTCGCTGAACCACGCCCCACTCTGCCCGTGCTGCTGGAATTTGAACGGCGACCCGGCGATGGGAATCGAACTTTGGTTGCCGGACATCCCCGTCAAACGCTGCCCGCGACGCACCGCCTCCGGCAGTTGTTCGCCATGCTTCTGATTCAACAGCGGCTTGTAGTCGAAGAGGTCGAGCTGCGAGGGGCCGCCCGATTGGAACAGATAGATGATCCGCTTCGCCTTCGGGGCGAAATGCGGCAGGCCCGCGAGCGAAGCGGCTGTCGGCCCGGGGGCCGCCGCGGCCTGTGCCCGGCCGCCGAGGAGCTCGGCGAGCGCGATGCCGCCCAGACCGAGCGCGAGCTTGTTCAGGCATTCACGCCGGCTCAGGGGAAGCCAGGGTTCATCGCCCGGGCAGAGAGGTTGGCTGGGGATTGGGTTCATCCTGAAAAATCAGTGGCGGACCAAGGCAGGCTGCCCACGGAACCCACGGAATACACGGAAAGGCCGGAGCCAGCTGACTCGTCTCCGTGTGTTCCGTGGACAAAAAACGTCTTCATCGTCGGGCTCAGCGTTTCACGACGAAGCCGTCGTGGTTCATCAACGTGTTCACGAGCGTGGTGGTGGCGGCGATCTCCGGCGCGGGCAGCGCGGCGTCGCGCGCCGTGTCTCCGATCTTCAGATACGCCTCGGCTTCGTCCGGACGACCCCGGTACCACGCGAGTTGCTCGTCGTAGAGCCGGGTCAGGATCGCCAACTCCGCGTCGCTGGCCGCGCGGCCCAGCAGCCGTAGGTGCGCGGCGCCCGCGATCGCCTCGCGGCGGCCGGCGCCCGCCCGGTGCAGCGACTCGGCCAGCACGCGCGCGGCCTCGACGAATTGCGGTCCGTTCAACAGGACGAAGGCGTGCAGCGGCGTATTGGTCGTGTCTCGCTTCACCACGCACACCACCCGCTTGGGCACGTCGAAGGCCTCGAGCATCGGCGCCGGGCCGTTGCGCCGCCAGAAGGTGTACAGGCTGCGCCGATACAACTGCTCGCCCTTTCCCGCGGGCGCCGGCTTGAAGGACTCCGGCAGATCGTAGGTGAACACCGGCGGCCCGCCGACCTTCTCCACCAGCAGGCCGCTGACCGCGAGGGCGTGATCCCGGATCATCTCCGCCGGCAATCGGTAGCGCGGACCACGCGCCAGCAAACGGTTCTCCGGATCCTCGGCCATGAGTTCGGCGCCGCCGAAACTGCGCTGGCGATAGGTGTGCGAGGTGACGATCGTGCGCAGCAGCCCCTTTACGTCCCAGCCGGAGCGAACGAACTCCTCCGCGAGCCAGTCGAGCAGCGCGGGATACTCGGCCCGATCCGCCTGGCTGCCGAAGTCCTCCGTCGTCTTCACGAGGCCGAGACCAAAGAGCGATTGCCAGAGCCGATTCACGGTCACGCGCGCCAGCAGCGGATGTCTCGCCTCGGTCAACCACTGCGCCAACCCGAGCCGGTTGCGCGGCGCCCCGGCCGGAAACGGCGGCAGAAACTCCGGCGTGCCCGCTTCGACCGCCTCGCCCCGCTGGTCGTATTCGCCGCGCTTGAGCACATACGCCGGCTTGGGCTGCGGGAGTTCCTGCATGACCATGACCTCCATCGCGGAATCGGCCAGCTTCGTCACCTCGGCGCGCGCAGCCTGCAGCGCGGCGAGTTGGGCGCGGAAGGGCTCGTCGTGATTCGAGAGGTAGTAATCGAGTAGTAGGTCCCTCGTGGGA
>JBEIHL010000457.1:0-4077 GCA_040381375.1 Opitutaceae bacterium | reverse complement strand
GGCGAGCCACACGAGCCCGGGCATCGCGTAGGGGAAACCGAGGGTGTTGTCGTGGTAATCGATCTTCGTTTCCAGCCACGGTACGGACGGCAACCCCGGGGCGATGTAGAAATACGGGAAGCCTGCCTCGAGCCGGAAGTTCGGTTGCAGCAGGTAGCTCTCGATCGCGATCGGGATGTTGACCAGATGAAATTGTTTCCCGTCGATGCGCGCGAGCCGGGCGGCGTCGTACTGGACGTTGTAACGCAGCGGGCAGCCCTCGAACGTCCGGAATTTCAGGTAGCTCACGACATTGAAGCTGAACACGCCGGCGCCGCAGAGCGCTCCCACGAGCAACTGCCGCCGCACCATGCCCGCCACGCGGCGGTCGCGGACCAGCAGGATGAGCGCGACGACGCCGAGCAGCGTGAGCGCGAACAATCCGGTGGGCGGCCGGGCGTGCACGGAGAGAATCCCGCACACGAGCGACCCCACCCACCAGCGGCCGCCGGGCGCGGCGAGGTGCCGGAACGCGGCCCAGGATCCGAAGAGCGCAAAGGTGATGCCCCACAGGATCGCCTCGTGGTAGACGTACGCCCGGCTGCCCAGGAAGTAGAGCGTGCTGCCCAGGCCGGCCGCGGTCACCAATCCGATCGTCGCGCCACCGGGCGGCTGGCCGCGTCCGGAAAGTGAATACACCGTGCGCAGCAGCAGATGGCACGCGACCAGGGCCGCGGCGAAGCCGGCGACCATGAACGCGCGGGTGAGCTCGCCGAAGGCGGCGTTGTAGATGACGAACGGCAGGCGCAGGATCGCGGGCGCGAGGCCGAAATAGCCGTAGACCTTGCCGTCGTGGATGAACGCCTCGCCGCTGATGCCCGCCCGCGGCACATCGAGCCGCCCTTGGAGCAAGCTGGTCGCCTGGTGATCGTAGAAATCGGCGAACGTCTCGGGCTGGATCAGCGCCAGCGTGCCGTAACTCACCATCCAGGCGAAGGCGAACGTCGCGAGCGCGCCCGTCACCGCGAAGGTGCGGTGAGCGCGAACGAACTCCAGGAACCTGGCGCCGGCTGGATCCGCCGCGAGGGCCCGCGGGCCGCGCGCGGCGAGTGCGCCCACTCGGAACCACGTTGCCCACCGCAGACGCGGCCAGAGCAAATACGTCGCGAGCCCCAGCAGGCCGGCGAACACCGCCTGCCAGCGCGAGATGGTGAGCCAGGCGCGCGTGCGGGCGGACCACGACAGCAGCGGCGTCGGGCTGCCGCGGAGCTCCCGGCCGTCGGGCAGGCGAAGCGTGCCGCGGAGCGTCGCGCCGCACGCGGTTCCGCCGATGGGATTTTCCGCGAACCAGATGTGATCCGGCAGCCGGAGGTGGTGACTCACCGGCGCGTTGAACTTTTCGACGCCGTTGACCGTGACCTGCAACCGGTCGGTTGGCGGGGCGAAGATTCCCCGCACCTGCGTCAGTCCGGGCGTCGCCACCGTGAAGCGCAGTCGCCGGTCAGCCTGCACCGGCAACGGCTCCGAGAACTGGCCGGGCTCGCCCCACGATTCGTAGCCCACCGCGATCGCCCCGTCGGGCAGGTGGCGAACGAAGAGAAAGTCACCCGCGCCCGCCCGGCCGGTGACGATCAGCGGCTCGGTTGTCCCGGGTTGGCCCGGTGCGGCGAGTTCCAATTCGAACGTGAGCGGGCTCGGCAGGGGTGGAAAATAATCGCGCAACGACAGCACGGCGACGGTCAGACCGACCGCGATCGCGGCCACCCAGCGCAGCCATGGGGCCGGAGCACTCATCTCCCGGCGCTCACTCCGCTTGGCCGCGGAAACCTTCGGCGCGATCGACGATGAACTTCGGCCGGGACCGGACTTCCTCGTAGATGCGCCCGATGTATTCGCCGAGGATGCCGACACTGATCAACTGGATGCCGCCGAGGAACGCGATCAGCATGACGAGCGTCGGATTGCCCCATACGATCGGCCAGCCCATCAGCTTGTAGAAGAGATAGACTGCCATCAGCAGGAACGAAAATCCGGCGATGATGAATCCGAGCCAGGTGCTGAGTGACAGTGCGTACGTGGAGAAGCAGAAGATGCCGTTGAATCCGATGCGCAGGGAGCCGAAGAAGCGGTTGTAGTTTGTCTCGCCCGCAAAGCGCGCGGGCCGGTCGAACGGGATGATCGCCTGCTTGAACCCCACGACCGCAACCATGCCGCGGAGGAAGCCGTGACTTTCCTTCAGGCGCACGACTTCGGCGACCACCCGGCGCGACATCAGCCGGAAATCGCCGGTGTTCGGCGGAATTCTCACGTCGGCGATCTTGTTGATCACCTTGTAGCCGGTTTCAGCCACGAGCTTCTTGACCCAGGGTTCGCCGGTACGCTCGCGCCGCTGTGGCAATACGACATCGTAGCCCTCGCGCCACTTTGCGACCATCTCGTGCAGGAGTTCCGGCGGATCCTGCAGGTCGACGTCCATCACGACGACCGCATCACCGGCCGAATACTGCAGGCCGGCGAGCGTGGCCATCGGCTGGCCGAAACGCCGGGAGAATTTCAACAGCTTGATCCGCTCGTCGGCCGCGCGTTGCTCGAGAATGACGTCCTCCGTGCGGTCGGGCGAGGGATCGAGGGAGAAGATGATTTCGTAATCCTCGGTGAGCCCGGAGAGAATCGGCCGCATCCGCCGCAGGAACTCGGGGATGTTTTTCTCTTCCTTATAAACCGGAACGACGACGCTCAGGAGCATGGTGCGCGGAGAGGCTTAACCACGAAATACACGAAATACACGAAAAACGGCGAGAGTCGGCCGGCGGTTGGTTTTCGTGTATTTCGTGTGTTTCGTGGTCACCTCTGGGTTTACCATCTGATGCCGACTTCGTGGAGCCGGGCCGTGATCGCGCCCCAGAAGCGGGCGTGGCGGGCGTGGCGATTGATCGTTTCGAAATCGTCCTGCCGTTCCCCGTGGAAACGCGTGCGGATGCGGCGCATCTCCTGCGCGCCGGTGGTGTGGATCGCCTGCGAGGTCTTCTGCTCCGCGTGCACCCGGAACGCGCCGAGAAAATACGGCACGCGCACCATCCGGCAGCCGGCTTGCTGGAAACGGGCGAGCAAGTCCCAGTCGAGGGCGAACTGAAAACTCGGGTCGATGCCGCCCACCAGATCCCACGCGCGCTTGCGCCAGAACATCGTCTCCTGCGGCACGTAGTCGATCCACTCCAGCGTCGCCGGATGGTGGCGCGGCATGATCCAGCGGCCGACCTCGCGGTCGTTGTCGTCGATGATGATCCGGTGGCCGTAGACCACGTCGACCTCGGGATGGGCCGCGAAATATTCGGCCACGAAGCGCAGCGCGCCGGGGGCGATCAGGTCGTCGGAGTTTAGCCACGCCATGAGCGCGTCGGGCGCGAGCGTGGGCGCGAGGCGGGTGAAGCCGCGGTGGATGGCGTCGGCCTGCCCCCGGTCCGGCGCCGACTCCCAGAAGTGGAGGTAAGGGGCGTAGCGGCCGATGATCTCGGGACTGCGGTCCTTCGAGCCGCCGTCCTGCACGCCGTATACGAGTCGCGGATACCGCTGGTCGACGATGCTGCGGATCGTGCGTTCGACGAAGGCGTCCTGGTTGTAGCTCGGCGTCACGATGCCGACCTGCGGCAAAACCGCGTCGGCGAGCTTCGGGCCGGGCAGGCGTTCGTCCCACTGCAGGGTCCGCGGGTCGTAGTGCCGCAGCACGCCGATCTGCATCCAGTAATGTTCGACCACGCTCCGGAAAAGCCAGCTGGCGAACGGCCGCCCGCACGTCTCGCGCCACCGCGACGCCGCACCGAGCCGCAGCTTGCGCAAGGCGGCGGTGAAGCCGGTCGCCTCCGCGGCGAGTTGCGCGATGGTTTTGTCGCGCGCGGCGAGTCCCTCGTGCAGCGCCTCGATCGTCGTGTCGCGCCGGGCGAGCTCGCGCCCATAGTGCTTCGCACGTTCCAGGTCGTGGTGGCCCGCGGCGAGGTTCGCGGCGGAATGCTTCTGCTCGGCCAGTTCGCCTTCGCGGTGCCGCAGCAGCGCCTCGATGTTGCGCGTGTGCACGACGAGATCGGCGATCGTCTGCGCGGC
>JBEIHL010000456.1:0-4081 GCA_040381375.1 Opitutaceae bacterium | reverse complement strand
TGCTGCAGGGCGAGTGGTGGCGGGCGCTGACGTTCATGTTTGTCGTGCCGGTCCCGCAGTCGTTGTTCGGCTTCGTTTTCGCGGTCTTCGGGTGGTATCTTTTCTACATGATGGGCAGCGCGCTGGAGAGCTTCTGGGGCGCGTTTCGCTTCAATCTGTATTTGTTCATCAGCTACGCGCTGACGCTCGCGTTGTCGTTCATCACCCCGAACGCGATGGTGACGAATCTGTTCATCCTCGGCTCGGTCTTTCTGGCATTCGCGTATCTTAACCCGGATTTCGAACTGGTCCTGTTCTTCGTCCTGCCGGTGAAGATCAAGTGGCTCGCGCTGCTCGCCTGGGCGTGGAACGTGGTGTTGTTCGTTCGCGGCGACATGGCCGACCGGTTCCAGATCGCGGCCTCGGTGGGCAGCTTCTTCCTGTTCTTCCTGGCCGACATGATTCGCAGCCTGCGGACCGGTCAGCGCAACCTCGCCCGTCGCTCCGAGACAGCGGCCGAGCAGGAGAAGCCGCGGCACGTGTGCTACGTCTGCGGCAAGACGGATCGCTCCCACCCGCACCTGGATTTCCGCTACTGTTCGAAGTGCGCCGGCGACCAGTGCTACTGTCCGGAGCACATCAAGAGCCACGCGCACGTCGTCGCCGCCGATGACAGCAAGCCGGCCTGATCCCTGGGCCGGCACCGCCGCGCTGGCAACGCTGGGCGACTGGCTGGCCTTCGCCGAGCGCATCTACGCCCGCGAAAAGCCCGCCCTCGGGCAGATTGCGACGAATGCGCACGACGAGGCGCTCTACCTGTTGTTGCGAACCTTGGATCTGCCCCTCGACAGCGACGCCCGCGTGCTCGCTCGGCGGTTGACGGCGGCGGAAAAGACCCGGATCGAAGCGATGCTGCGGCGTCGCGTGTTGGATCGCGTGCCCGCCGCCTATCTGACGCGCGAGGCGTGGCTCGGCGAACACCGTTTCTACGTCGACGAACGCGTGATCATTCCGCGGAGCTATTTTCTCGAAATCATCCCGGAGCAACTCGAGGCCCTCTTACCGCCCGAGCGGCGCGGACGCCAGGTGCGGCACGTCGTCGACGTGTGCACCGGTTCCGGCTGCCTCGCGATTCTGCTGGCGCATCAATTTCCCTCGGCGCAGGTCGACGCGTGCGACCTGTCGGCCGACGCACTTGACGTGGCGAAGATCAACGTGCGCGTGCACGGACTGGAGAAACGCGTCCGGCTCTTCGCGAGCGACGTCTTCGACGCGGTGCCGCCGGTGCGCTACGACATCATCCTGAGCAATCCGCCGTACGAACCGAGTGCGCTCGTCGACACGCAGGCCCCGGAGTTTGCGGCGGAACCGCGGATGGCGCACGACGGCGGCCGCGACGGGCTCGGGATCGTCCGCCAACTGCTCCGGCAGGCGCGCGCCCGGCTGCAGCCGCACGGAATCATCGTGATCGAGGTGGGCGGACTGCACCGGGCGATCGAAAAGGAGTTCGCCGCCCTGAAACCCGAGTGGCTGCCGACGCAGGATGGATCGAATTGCGTCGTGCTATTCCGGGCCGGGGCGTTGGGAACCACTGATGGGTTTCATCAAGGATGAAACCTTGGTCAGAAGCTTTCGGCTAATCGCCTTCAGCTCCAAAGATGGGGTCTGCTGATCGCAGACCACAACAGTCTGCGATTAGCAGGCCCACTCTGGGCCGCGGAGCCGATCAGGCGGAGCCCCAAGAACCGGTTTCATCCTTGATGAAACCCATCAGTGGTCCCTTCCCTCCGCCGCTCACCGGGTCGACAACACGTTCGCCAGGATCTGAAAGCCGATGAAACCGAACGTGAAGACCGAGATCAGGGTCAGGCCCGCGACGTTCTCGTTCTGCAGCAGCAGGCCCGCCGTGAGCGCGATGGCGGCGAGGGCGGCGGTGCACCCGCCGAGGATGCGACGGATTCGCCCCGTCCGCGCAAAGGTCGCCGCGATGCAGATGGAGAGTACGGCCAGGACCACGGTGCAGAAATAGCCCGTTTCGCTGTCGCGGGTCAGCCACCAGACCAGCGAGCCGAGCGCGAGCAGGAACGATCCGCCGAACCACACGGCGCCCGTGCGCTGGTCGGGTGTCAGGACGTGACGTCCGAAGCGGTCGAAGAACAGCAGCAGGTTGAACATCGGAATCGCCGTCCACGACAGGTACACGAAGGCGTAGAACAGCCCGAGGAGCGGCCACCACAGCCAGTTGAGCTGCGGTTGAGCCGCTGACAGCGAGCGGGCAAACGTGCCCGCGAAATAGAGGCCGATGATGAACGCCCACTGAAATCGCGCCGTCTGCCGGGCCTGCCAGAGGAAGTACGCCAGCATGCTCCGGTAGACCGGATTGCGGGCCTTCAAGGCCTCGAGCATGCCCTGCTGCGCGTATTCAAGTTCCGGATCCAACCGCAGCGCCTCGCGAAAGTGCTCCTGCGCCCGCCGCGGGTCATTGCGGTGCAGGCAATTCCAGCCCTGGTTCGCGTGGGAGAACGCGTTGTCGGGCGCGCGTTCGAGGGCGAAGTCGACCGTCTCCATCGCCTCCGCCTTGCGGCCGAGCCGCACCAGGGCCATCGCGCGGAGGTTTGCCGCGCCGACGTGCTCGGCGTTGAGCGCCAGCGCGCGTTCGGCCGCTTCGAGCGCGGCGGGCCACCGCTGCCGTTGCAGTTCGATCGAAGCGAGCAGCGCAAAATGGTCGGCATCGCCGGGATCAAGCCGCAGCGCTTCCTGTACGGCGCGGAACGCGTCATCCGTCCGGTCGAGATCGCGCAGCACATGCGCGTGCACGCTGTGGAAAAACGCTTCGTCCGGCGCCCGGCCGACCGCTTCCTGCGCCGCCTCGAGCGCCGCGTCGTTTTTGCCCTGTTCCATCCGGGAGAGCGCGAGCAGCCCGAGGGCGTGCGGATCGTCCGGCTGCTGCCCGAGCGCGAGCATCGTTTCCCGTTCGGCGTCGGCCGCCCGCGACTGGGCGAGCAGCAGCCGCGCCCGTTCCAGGTGCGCGCTCATTTGGTGATCTTCATGTACGCGAGGATGTCGTCGTACAGCCCGCTCTGGTTCGCGTAGAGCGCGTGATTGCGCGCGGTCTGGAACCAGTCCCGCACCGTCGGCTTGTGCTGTTTGATCGCGTCGAGCAGGTCGCGCCCCGACACCGGCTGGAGCAGCCCGGCCTTCATCGCGTCGCGCAGCCGCGCCTCGACCGCGACGTCGATCACGGCCTTGAGGTCGGCGCCGGAAAATCCCTCGGTCTTCCGGGCCAGCGCCTCGAAATCGACATCGCCGACCGGCTTGCCCTTCAACTGCAGCCGCAGAATCGCGGCGCGCGCGTTCTGGTCCGGCGGCGGCACGAACAGGATGCGATCAAACCGGCCGGGCCGGCGGAAGGCGGGATCGAGGTGCCACGGCGCGTTGGTGGCGGCGAGGATGAGCACGCCTTCGTTGGAGGCGGCGACGCCGTCGAGTTCGGAGAGAAACTGATTGATGATCTGCCGACCGGCGCTCTTGAGCATGTCGGTGCGGTTGGCCCCGAGCGCGTCGACCTCGTCGAAGAACAGCACGCACGGCCGGTGCGCGCGCGCCTGCTCGAAGACGGCGTGGAGGTTTTTCTCACTCTGCCCAATCCACATGTCGAGGACGTCGCTGATGCCGACGGCGAGAAACCCCGCCTTGACTTCGCCGGCGGTCGCGCGGGCGAGAAATGTTTTTCCGCAGCCGGGCGGCCCGTACATCAGGATGCCGCCGCCGATCTTCTTGCCGTAAGCCTTGAAGAGCTCCGGTTGCTGGAGCGGGAGAATGATCTTCATCCGCACCTCCTCCTTCACGGCGTCCATCCCGCCGACGTCGGCAAAGGTGAGCGACGGACGCTCCGGTTCCACGTCGGCGCTGCCGGTGGGCAGGTCTCCGGCTGGCAGCCGACCGGCTTCACCGTATTCAGCCGCCCCCAGCGGTTTGTTTTCCTGGTCTTCGGGCGGCGCGAAGTACGCCGGCTCGTCGTCTTCGGGTGGCGTCTCCGGCCGCGGGGCCGGCATTTGGGACGCGGGGCGCTTGGGTAAATGAGGGGCGAGCTCCGCTTCGA
>JBEIHL010000455.1:0-4091 GCA_040381375.1 Opitutaceae bacterium | reverse complement strand
CGTCGCCGGACGGAACGCCCGAAAGCACGTACGAGCCGTCGTCGCCCGAGAACGCGATGGCGTTCGAGCCCTCGACGGTGATCTCGGCGTTGCGCACGTATTCCTGGGTCGCGGGATTGAAGATGCGGCCGGTGACGCGCCCGCTGGCGCCGGGCTGGGCGGCGAGGTTTGAATTCAAACCAAGCAGCAGGAGGGTGGCTAATACGAGTCGACGGAGGACGGTGGGCATGGTGGTGGGAATGGTCTTGGTGTGGGCCCGGCTCTCAGCAGGGCACATACCGTGTCTCTATGAAGATTCCTCGGTTTGCCCAGCCAAACTATGTAACTGATCGGAGAAAAGTGGCGGCGTGATCCGGATGTAGGGGCAGCTTTACGCCGCGACTGATCCTGTGGCCGACCGTTCGGTCGCGGCGTGAAGCCGCTGCTACAGTTGCCACGTGCAGGTCGCGGCTCGTTACGCCAACTGCCGCTCGAACCACGCGAAGGCGTCGTCCTGCATCGGACGCGAGTACTGGTGCGTCACGTCGTAGAAGCGGCCGGTGAACTTGTCCGCGGCGCCGGCGCTGCGGTAGAGCGCGCCGATCTGTTCCAGCGACTCCTGCATCCCGGCGAGCGGGAACAGGCCGTCGCGGGTGCATTGCTGCACGAAGAGCGAGCGCGGGGCCGCCAGGGCGGCGACGTCTGGCCAGTCGAGATACCGGTGCAGGGCGGGCAGGAAGTGCACCCACGAGTGCGTGTCGAGGTGCGCGCGAACCATCGGTTTCACGGTGGACATGAACCCCACCACACAGCCGGCCCGGATCCGCGCATCGAGCGCGGTGAGAAACAGCGAACGATATCCTCCCATCGAAACGCCCTGGCACCCGATGCGCGCGGGGTCGACCTCCGGCCGGGTGACGAGATAGTCGACGGTGCGGACGTCGTCCCAGAACACGATCCCGGGCCACGTCGCGCCCGCGAGAGTCAGGCCTTTCACGAGGGTCGCTTCGCGGGTGCGGTTGACCTGGTTGAGCGTGCGGACGTCCTCCTCGGAGTAGCGCGAACGGTCCCAGCCGGCGGGAATCGCGGCGTCGACCAGCGCGCGGCGCTCGCCGAACATCAGCGCGTCGATCGTGATCACGACGTAGCCGCGGCGCACCAGTTCGGTCGCGGTCGGCCGGCCGCCGTAATTGACTTCGTGATACTTGGTCATGACCGGGTGATTGCGCCCGAAGTCGATCACCTTCTCCTTGCCGAAAAGAAACATGCCGCCGTGGGAATGCAGGTCGACGATCGCGGGCCGCCGGCCGCTCCCGCCCTTCGGCAGCAGCACGTAGGCTGGCACCCGCAGGCCAGGGGCGGTGGCGAAGGTGACCTTTTCCCGGATGTAGTCGCCGCAGTCGACCCGGGCGATGAGTTCGGGCTGCGGGTCGACCGGCTCGGGCCGATAAAGCAGGACTTCGAGCAGCTTCTCGCGCGCGGCCGTCTGGTGCGCGGCAAACGTCGGGAAGCGCCCGCTGCCAAACGCGTGCGTGAACCGGTTCGCGTCGGCGAGCCGCTGCACGTCCGGCCAGAGCGTGCCGAGATCGGCCCGGCCCGGCGTCAGGTCGCGCGCCGGATCCGCGGGAAACACGCCCGCCGGCTCGGCGGTGGCGGCGAGGGACGGGAGGGCTCCGCCTAGTGCCGAGGCGCCGAGGGCGGCCAGGAAATCGCGCCGGGACGGCGGGAGCGGGGCGGACGAATGGTCGGGCGATGCTTCACGTTACATGGTTTTCGGAACGTGTTTTGCGCGGCGCCGCGACCGCCGGTGGTCACGCGTCCGCGGGAAGTGATATCGTTGCCATCCGCTCCGGCGCGCAGCAGGACGGGAGCCAGAGTCTCGTTGACCAGCGTGACACCGGTCGCCGCGGGTTCGCCGCGTTGGGAGCCGGCGGCACCGCGCCGCGTCGCGAATTCGATCGTGAGTCCGGCGGGGATGAACGTGGGATCCGCGGTGCGCAGGGTCACCCGATGACGGGTGCCGTTGACGACGGCGAGCAGCGGGTTGGCGAGTCCGTCGCGGCTGTCGAGCAACTCGACGTCCGCCTCCGCTCCTTCCGCCTTGAAGTACGGCAGCGCGACGGCCTCAGCGTACTTCGCGTCCGCGCGGCTGCTGCGCACCACGTCGCCGGAGCCGAGGCTGAAGCCGGCCGCCACGCACTCGCGCACGACGGAATTCAGCACCACATCGGCTCCCGGTCCAAGTCCCGTGCAGATTCCCCGGCGCATCCGGGTCACGGTGCAGCCGATGATCTTCGTGGGACCGGTGGGGCGGTCGGGGCCGGCCTGATCGTAGAGCCGGATCCCATCCTCGCTAAGGGCGAGCATTTCGTCCGGCAGGATGGCGCCGTCGGGACCAAGCGTGACGCCTTCGCTGTAGTTGCGGGCGCGGGTGGTGAACTTCCGTTCGAACGCATAGCCGGATTTTTCCGCGAGAATTTCGGTCGTTGGCCGCAGCACTCCGTCCACGTGACAATCCTGAATGAGCGTGTTCTGCGCGCCTTGCACGAAGATGCCGTGGCCCATCGCCCGCATGTGCACCTTGCAGCCGACGACGGCAACGTCCCGGGCGGGCCAGCCGACGCGAATGCCGTTCATCTTGCGTACGTCGCCGCCGCTGATGCCGAAGAGGCTGCCGTAACCCCAGGGGCTCGAACCCGCGGTGGTGATCTCGACATTGCGCAGGATCACGCCCTGGCCGGTGAGGTTGAAGATCTTGTTGCGGCTCTGTACGCCGGCGAGGTCGCCGACGTTTTCCGTCTTCACTCCCTCGAACCGGATGCGTGGTCCACTCAGCGCAAACACGCAATAGAAAGGTCCGGGCGAGGCCGGACCGGTGCCGAATTGGCGAAAGAGCCTGGTGTCGATCCGCAGCGTGACGCCCTTCAGGTCCCACTGGCTGTCCCGGGCGGTGATTTCGATGAAGTGGCGGAAGAGCGCGCGATCGAGGGTGTACGTGCCGGGCTTGAGCCGGATCTTGGCGGCGGGCTGGTTCACATATCCCCGCAGCTCATCGAGCGTGTCGACGACGGTGAAGCCATCCGCCGCCATCACTGGAGCGCGCGAACTCTCCGTGAAGGCGAGCGACGCAATCCGCACGGTGCCGCTGGCGGCGGCGGTCTTGTCCGAGGGACGGCGGATACGAAACACGAGCTGGCCGCGGACGTGGAGCTGCTCAAGTCGCACGGTCGCCGGGGGAACGCCTTTGCCGTCGTGGCGCCACAGTTCGTTCGCGGCGGCATCGTAGAGCGCCATGGGCATTCGCGCGGCGCTGCCGGTCGCGGTCAGGGTAAACGTCAGGCCGGCGATGGCGCGATCCAGGCGATACTGCAGGGAGACAAACGTCTCCTCCGACTCGTCCGTTCCGGCCCGGGTGGACACCTCGCAGGCATCGGCCCCCGGCGTGACGGTGAACGCCTCCGCGGTCGTCGGTCGGTCGTAGCGCACCGTCCAGCGGGACTCCGGGGTGGCGGCCTTTTTCTTTCCTTCGGCCGCGACCGCATCGCAGAGTAACGCTGCGGCCAGCGCGAAGAGGAGCGCGACATGCGGGCGGAAGTTGGCGGGGGGACGCGGGAGACGCATGGGGGAGTCGGTCGCGAGCGACGGCACCCGCTACCAAACAGGGTTTGGCCCTGCGCTGGCAAGCTGCGGCGCCCGAAACCATGGTCTGACCTCCGCGTCAGAACTCTGCGTCAGTACTCAGCGACCTCCGCGAGCTCCTGTACCCTGTTCCGTTTTGATCAAGCCGCCGCACAGGAGCCCGCAGAGTCCGCGGAGGTCTGACGCAGAGACAGGCTATCCATTCCGCCACCGGCTTTGGATGCGACTCACGCCGAGACCGGCGAGAACGGCGAGGAACAGTATGCCCGGCAGCACGACCGGCAGCACATAACGGCCGATCGGAAACGGAATCCACAGCGTCACGGCCGCGAGCCCAAGCAGGAACCAGAGCGCGGCGAAGCGCAGGCCTTCGTGCCGGGTTCGGGCAAAGATGACCGCGGCCGCGAGGGCTAGGGCGGCGAGCAGCGGGGCGGAACCGAGGGTGAGTTGGCCGACCGCGGCGAACTTCGCGG
>JBEIHL010000454.1:0-4093 GCA_040381375.1 Opitutaceae bacterium | reverse complement strand
TGCAATGGCCGGCGACGGTGAAGATCATTCTGCAGGCCTTCCGCGTCGGCGAACTGGCGGTGGCGGCGATCCCGTTCGAGGTGTTCACCGAGACGGGCCTCGAGCTCAAGGCGCGTAGCCCCTTCAAGGATACGTTCACGATCGAATTGGCGAACGGCGGCTACGCCTATCTGCCCACGCCCGAGCAGCACGAACTGGGCGGTTACGAGACCTGGCTCGGCACCAATCGCGTGGAGAAGGAGGCGACGCGGAAGATCGTGCCGCAGGTGCTCGCGCTCCTTTCGCAACTGCAGGCGGGCGGGCCAGTCGGCCCGGTGGTGCCGCCGCCGCCTGCCGCGATGCGTGCATCGGCCTCCGCGGTTCAGGCCTGGGAAATGTTGTGGCGGACGATGGCAGAGCGCGACGCCGGATGGTCGCGCATCCACGCCGCGGAGGCGTTGTCGCACCTGGGCCACGGGACGGCCGTGGGACTGCGTTTGGCTGCAGAGTTGCCGGCCTGGGAGAGTTCGCCGCAACGCATCGGTGCATGGCGCGTGCTCGCGGCCGGTGCGACCTCGACGGCGGAACGGCGCCGGTGGGTGGAGCGGATCGAACAGGTCGGACGTGATCCGGCGGCCGCCGACCGATTGCAGGCAGTGGAGAGTCTGGGAAAACTGGGCGAGGGCGTGACGGGAGCGACGCTCGCCGCCGTGCGCGCTTATGCCGCGGCGATTCCGGCGGCCGACGCGCTGTTTCCGTTTTGGGTGCTGCATCTGTCCGGCGATCCGGCGGGCACGCGCGGGTTGTTGACCGGACTCGGCGCTACGGACCCGGCGGTGCGCCGGCGGGCGGCGTTTGTGGTGCGTCGGCTTAGCCCGCTGCCGGCGGAAATGAAGGCGGCGCTCACGCTGCTTGCCCGCAACGAGCTCCCCGCGACGGTCGCGTATCCCTATGTGCTCGCCGCAGCACTCGCGCACGAGGTCGGGCCGGTGCGGCCGGAGGTTTCGTGGGCTGAACTGGACCGCGTGTGGGCGGCGGCACCCGGCCCCGTCCGGCTCGAGTTGAGCCAGGTGTTGATGCCACGGCTGACGCGCGCGACGGCGGACGGCCTCGCGATTCATTTCACCGCCGCCGAACCCGGCACGCGCATCGCGGCGGCGTGGAGCTTCCTGTACGCGCTGGAACGGGGAAGGTAGTGGCGTTCACGTCTGTGCTATTGGTGTGGGTCCCGTCTACGGGAATTGAATCGATTGCGTCGGTGCCTCGGTCAAAGTGGCTGTTGGTCCCGGCAGATTTTTCCTTATGAGCTTCGTCCTACCCCGTGTTCGTTCTCTCCCGCTGATTCTCGCGTGGGGCTTGGGTTTCGCCCTTGCCTTGCTGTTGACGCTGCCCGCGTTTGCCGCGGCCGCCCGGACCAAGCCGCCGTTGCCGAAGATCGTCCTGGTGGGCGACTCGATTTCGGGCGGGTACGGACCGCTCGTCGCGAAGCGGCTCGAAGGCAAGGCGGTGATCGTGCGGCCACCGGCGAGCGGCGGCGACAGCAGCCTGGTGTTGCAGCAGCTCGAGGCGTGGCTCGTCCGCGAGAAACCGGCGGTCGTGCATTTGAACTGCGGCCTGCATGACCTGAAGCTCGCCAAGGAGACGAAGAAGCATCAGGTCGAGCTGGCGCAGTATGAAGCCAACCTGCGCCAGATCGTGGCGCGGCTGCAGCGCGAGACCGGCACCGCGTTTGTGTTCGCCAACACCACGCCGATCATCGACGAGCGGCACGCGCAACGCGGCGCAACCTTCGATCGCTTCGAGGCGGACGTGCGGCGTTACAATGCCGTCGCCGCTGCCGTGATGCGCGAGGCGGGCGTGCCGGTGCACGATTTGCACTGGGTCGTGGAGCAGGCCGGGACGGCGACGTTGCTGGGGAAGGACGGCACGCATTATGGTCCGGCCGGTTACGAGCGGCTCGCCGAGGCGGTGGCAGACACCGTCATGCGGGCATGGCTGGTCCTTAATTACCCCAGCACAACTCCGCCGCCGGGGCCGAGCGTCGAACTCGCCGAACGTTACCGCAAGACGGAGGCCGAGCGTGATGCCACGGTGCCGGCGTTCTACAAGAATCTGCCGGTCGGCACGCTGGCGCTGCCCAAGGATGCGGCGGCGTGGCAGCAGCAGCGACCGGCGGTGCACCGGGCGGTGGTCGACACGCTGGGCGATTTTCCTGCGCGGCCGTCGCCGCAGAAGGTGCGCGTCGTCAGCCGGGAGTTGCGCCGCGGCTATACGCTCGAGCGCGTGGCGATCGACAACGGTGAGAGCAACGACATCAGCGCGCTCCTGCTGGTGCCGGAGAAACGGCCAACGCCCGCGCCGGCGATCCTGTGGCTGCATTCGTCCACGCCGGACAAGAATCAGATCATCACCGTCACGGGCGGCATGGAGCCGTTGGGCGAGGCGATGGTGCGGGCCGGTTACGTGGTGCTGGCTCCCGATGCATGCTACTACGGCGATCGCGCGGAGAATCTGCCGGGGGGAGCCGTGGAAACGTACCAGCGCGGCGACGGCGAAAGCGCCCGCACCGTGCAGGACCGTTACCTGAAGCTGAACATGGTGCTCGGCCGCACGGTCTGGGGCGTGTTCGTGCGCGACGATCGGATCGCGCTTGATTACCTCGCGAGCCGTCCGGAAGTGGACACGAAACGCATCGGCGCCACGGGCATGAGCATGGGCAGCACGCGGGCGTGGTGGCTCGCGGCGGTGGATGACCGCGTCGCCGCCACGGTCGGCGTCGCCTGTCTGACGCGTTACCAAAACCTCATCGCGCACGGCAATCTGCGCGGCCACGGGCTTTACTATTTTTCCTACGGCCTGCTGAAGCACTTCGACACGGAAGGCGTGCTCGCGCTGATCGCGCCGCGTCCGTTCCTCGCGCTCACGGGCGATCTCGATTACGGCTCACCCGTGGACGGCATCCGCGTGCTCGAGGAAAAAGTCGGCCAGGTCTACGCGGCCGTCGGCGCGCCCGATCGCTTCAAGAGCATCATTTATCCCAACGAGGGCCACGTCTACACCGCGCGGATGCGGCACGAGATGATGGCGTGGTTTGAGCGCTGGCTCGTGCCGGCGCGCTGAAATGGAGGCGGGGTGCCCTCACCCCGCGGGCTTTGACCTTCGCACGCGCTTTGCCGCGGGGTGAGGGCACCCCGCCTCCATCGGAATTCTCTTTGAGGCCTCAGTACCCCGAATCCGCGAGCTGTTTCCTGAGCTCGGCCAGCGCGGGGCCGACCTGATTGGGCAGATCGGTCCAGATCGGTTCGAGGGCGAGCCGGTCGTTGTAGCCGACGCGGTGCAGGGCGCGGAGGTAGGGGCGGAAATTTTCGCCGTTCACGCCGGGGGCCGCGCGGTCCTTGTTCTCGGCGACGTGAGCGTGGCGGATGAGCGGCCCGACCTTGAGAATGTCATCGGGCGACTCGCCGTTGCGCAGCATGTGGAAGATGTCCACGAGCAGTTTCACCGCCGAATGGTTCGCGCGGCGCACGGCCTCGGCGCCCTCGAGGATCGTGTTGACGAGATTGCATTCCCCGCGGTTGAGCGGCTCGACAACAATCGTCACGCCGTTCTCCTCGGCGAGCGGGGCGAACTGACGCAGGATGTCGACGTACTGCTCGAACGCCTTTGCGACGGGGAAACCATCCGGCACCATGCGCGCGCCGGCGCTGCCGAACACGATGAGCGTCATGCCGACCTCCTTGGCGCGGCGGAAAACGTTCTGCGCGTACCGGTCGAGCCGGGCGTAGTCGATGTCGGGGCCGCTGCACTTGAGCGCCGCCGGGAGCAGCACGTTGGCGGCTGGCATGGGAAAACCGCAGGCGCGCAGGGCCGCGGCGCGCGGGGCGAAGTCGGCGTCGGGCGCTTCGGGCGCCAGGAAGTTGACCACGTGGCCCTCGATGAAGTCGCATTGCGGGCGCGAGGGGAGGGTGGCGAGCGTGGCGGGGTCCGTGCAGAAGCCGATTTGCATGCGACGGTCATCAGAGCGCGGGCGGACGTTGATCAGCAAGCCTTGGTTCGGCTTCCCCTGGGAGCGCGGACGTCCCCGTCCGCATCGTCGGCCATTGCGGACGAGGGC
>JBEIHL010000453.1:0-4102 GCA_040381375.1 Opitutaceae bacterium | reverse complement strand
TCCAGTGAGACGTAGGAACTGAGCCGGTACTGGTTTGCGTCATCGTCAAACTGACCGCCTGCATAGCGCAGTGTAGTGTTCCATTGCCATGATCCATGTTCGCCTCGGAGCCGCAGGTTTCCTTGGTGGGTTGGAACTTGAGGAAGCAGACGGCCTTCGAGCCCAGGCTGCACCGTGCATCGCTCCACTCTGCTGCGTGTGCACAGCCACCCTGCGTTCAAGGTGAGTCCGTATGGAAGGTCCTGCTCGACTCCAAACTCAATGCCGCAGACCGAGGCGCGATCGATGTTTTCGCGCCTCAATCCCGCGCCGCCTTGTTGAATAACGCCCCAGTCGGCGTAGGTGCCAGGTCCCTGCACGATCGTGAGGTTCGCAATCGCATCAGTCATCTGGTTTGCAAACGCCCGTATCCGGACCCGTGTGTGCTCCACGGGCTGGTATTGCAGCGCCAAGTCAGTGCCGAGGTTTTTTTCGGGCTCCAATTCGGCGTTGCCGATCGTGATGTCATTGCGGAAACGGAACGGGCGGTAGAGTTCGTTGAGCGTCGGCCGGCGGAATCCCTGCTGCGCGCTGGCCCGCAGGCGCCACGCCGGCGCGGGCGTCCACAACAGGCTGGCGCTCGGGCTGAAGCTCGTGCCGTCGCGGTCGGCGTAGCGGTCGTTGCGCGAGGCCACGCCGGTCGCGCGGTCGGATTCGCGGCGGTGGCCGCCGGTCTCGCGCCAGCCGTCGTAACGCGCGCCCACGGTGGCGCGAAGATCCCGCGTGAGCGGACGTTCATGCAGCACGAAGGCGCCGCCGACCGCCTGGCGTCCGCCCGCCACCCGCAGCCGGGTGAACGCGCCGTTGGTGAACGTGAAATGCTCGCGCGTCTCGCCGTGCACGGCCCGGGCGTCGGTGCCGAAGCTGGTGCGCCCGCCGCCGGCGTGCGTCCACCCTCCGGTCCAGGCGACGCCGAACGCGGTCGACGGCACCGCGAACTGATCGCTCGCCGGCGTCTCGCCCGTGCGCGTGGCATTCACGCCGCTGAAGGTCGACGCGAACGTCTGATCCTGCGCGTACGCCACGGCGTCCCAGGAAAACGAGGCGGACGGCGTGCCCGCGAGCGCGACCGAGGCGAACTTTTCCCGCGAGGCGTTGCGCTGGTAGGCCGTGCCGTTGCCGCGTTTCTCCTCGAAGTAGCGGGCGGTCGCCAGCAAGTCGACCTGCGGCGCCAGCGCCTGTCGCCAGCGCGCCGTCAGCCAGCGGTGCCGGCTCCAGGCGGGAACGTCGATCGACCCCCGACGTTCCGGCGCGACGAGGCGAAAGCCGTCCGTTGCGAAGTCCCGCCCGAGCACCTGCAAGGTGCCTACGCGGGTCGGAGCCACCAGGGCGAGTTCACCGCTGCGCGTGCCGTAGTCGCCGAGCGTGGCGCCGAACCGCAGCGAGGCAGGAATGGCAGTCGGGGAGCCTGCCGCCGCCGGTTCGCGGGCGTTCGGGCTGGAGCGGATGGGAGCGGAAAAGAGGTGCACGATGCCGCCGAGCGCGGCGTTGCCCCACGCGGTCGCGCCGCCACCGGGCACGATCTCCGTGTGGCCGATGCCCTCGCGCGGCAGCTTCGTCCAGGCGACCCAGCCGCCGAAGGGATCGTTGAGCGGCACGCCGTCGAGCAGGACCAGCGAACGGCTCGCGCCGGACGGCCCGAGGCCGCGCAGCGAGACTCCCTGCGCGGTGGGGTTCGCCGTGAAACTGTCACTGCGGCGAAACAGGCTGAAGCCGGGGATGCCCCGCAACGCGCCGTCGAGGGTCGTCGTGGGCGCCTCCCGCAGGGCGTCGGCCGAGAGCAGTTTCAGCGTGGACGCCACCTGCTCCGGCGCCAGCGGCGTGCGCGTTGCGCTGATCACGAGCGTGTCCAGTTGGCTGATACCTGGCGCAGCGGGCCGCGGGTTGGCCGGCTGGGCCAGCGTGGTGCCGGCGGCCACGAGCGGGAGAAAAAGCGTGAACCTTCGGCGGAGGCTCGCGTGGCGGTGGGCGGGCGGCGGGTTCACCGTTGGGCGCGTTGGGCGGCGACCTGCGCGGGAGTCACAGCCGGGGTGCCGGGAGCGAAATTCCGGCGGAGATAGGTGATCACGCTGGCGATGTCGGCGTCGCTCAGGACGGAAAACGGCGGCATGACGTTGGAGAATTTCTCGCGATCGGCCGGCAGCACGGCGGCGGGACCTTGCAGGATGACGTCGATGAGCCGGTTGGTGTCGCCGCGGACGACGGCGTTGTTGGAAAGCGCGGGCTGCATGCCGGGGACGCCGCTGCCGTTCGGCATGTGGCAGGCGGCGCAGACTTGGAGATAAACTTTCCCGCCGGGCGTGTCGGCCCCGATGGGAGCGGGTGCCTGGGCGGCGGCGTGGAGCTGCGGCAGTTGGGCGCGGGGCGTCAGGTCGCCGGTGTAGATGACACGCCAGATGCGGCCTTTTTCGGTTTCTCCGATATAGAGCGAACCGTCGGGGCCCGGCGTGACGCCGGCCGGCCGGAAGCGGGCGTCGCGCGTGCTGGTGAACTCTTCCACGCCGGGAAATCCCCACGCGAACTGTTCGTAGCGGCCGGTGGGCAGCCCTTTCGCGTCGAACGGCACGAAGCACACATTGTAGCCGGCCTGTGAGCGGGGCGCGCGGTTCCACGAGCCGTGAAACGCGATGAACATGCCGCCGCGGTATTTGGCGGGAAACTGCGGGCCGTCGTAGCGGGCCATCTGGATCGGCGCCCAATGAGCGGGAAACGCG
This sequence comes from Opitutaceae bacterium, assembly GCA_040381375.1. GTDB lineage: Bacteria > Verrucomicrobiota > Verrucomicrobiia > Opitutales > Opitutaceae > ER46. The sequence continues at coordinate 1,349 of JBEIHL010000453.1, read as the reverse complement.
ACGACGGGCCGGTCGAACTTCGGGTCGTCGACGCGCGTGCGGTTGTCGCCGCCGTACTCTGGCGCGAGCATCCGCGCCTTCTTGATCGGGTCCCAGTACGTTGTGGGCCAGCCGAGGTCGGACCCCTCGCGCAGCAGGTGCATGACCTCCGAGATGCGCTCGGCGTTGTCGAGTTCATCGTAGAATTCCGGGGCGACGACGTTGAGGTTGTCGCGACCCATCTGGGCGATGAAAAACTGCTTCGACACCGGATGAAACTGCAGCCCCATCGCGTGACGGAGTCCGGTCGAGAACCGCGTGCCGTCGGCCTGGGTTTGGTTGAGCCGGTGGGCGTCGAAGCGCCAGAAACCGCCGTACGTTTTCTGGAATTCCGCGATTTCCGCCGCCGTCTTCCCCTTCGCCCCTTTGCGGCGGTCGCCTTCGCTGAAGACGTTGTAGGGCGAGCCGACCTCCACCAGCAGTCGACCCTGGTCGTCGAAGGCAAAGGCCTTGGCGTCGTGATCCTTTTCCGCGGGCAGGTCCTTCACGACGGTTTCCATCGGACTCGTGGGGACGAGTTCGCCCGGGGCGTACTTGTAGCGGTAGATCGCGGTGCGACTCGAGTGGTAGAGCCAGCCATCGTGAAACAGGATGTGCGTGCCGCCGTCGCCGGGACCGAATTCCTTGATCAGGTCGGCGCGACCGTCGCCGTTGGTGTCACGCAGCGCCCAGATCAGGCCGTACCGGCCCTTGGCGTAAACGTCGCCGTTGGGCGCGACGGCCAGGCCGCGCAGCTTCTCGGGCGAGTTGCCGACGCGTTTGTTGACCACGAGATTGTCGGCATAGACCAGCGCGCGGAAGCCCGGCGGCAGGGAGATGGCGCCGTCATCGGGGTCGGGCGCCGGCAGCGGCGAGGCGGCAAACGCGCCACCGGGGGGCAGAGCGGTGAGCACCGCGAACAGGACGAGGAGTGCGGAAGGGCGGGGCATCGGGGAGCAGGCTGGGGGAGTCTGACGACAGGGCAAGGGGCGGTTTGGGCGGGCGATCGGGTGCCACACGTCCACGGAAGACTTTGGTTGCGTGATTATAGGCTGGGCATCAGCCCCGGCTTTTGGGATGGGTGAGACCCCGCGCTCGGGCGCGGGAAAATTATGTCACTTTGGGAATACAAAGTTATCACGAGTGGGAAAGGTGGATTCGCCACGCCCGCCCTGATGGAAAAATTTCTGAACGATCTCGGCCGCGAAGAGTGGGAGATCGTTCATTTTCATACGCCGCCGGATAACTTCCTGGCGTTCACGGGTCTGGCCCGACGCTCGACCCAGCGCGACTGGACCCTCCAGGACGCCGCCGCCGCCGCCGCCAAGGCC
>JBEIHL010000452.1:0-4107 GCA_040381375.1 Opitutaceae bacterium | reverse complement strand
GAGCTCTACGACCTCAAAGCCGATCCGGAGGAACTGACGAACCTCGCCGCCGACCCGCAGCGAAAATCGGATCTCGAGCGCCTGCGCGCCCTGTGGTCGCAAGAGCTGCGCGCCGCCGACGCGCCGTATCTCTCCCACGTTTCGCCCTTGCTGTGATTCTTCCTGGGAGCGCGGACGCCCTCGTCCGCCTTTCCTAAGCTGGCACCGTCCACCATGAGCCCTTCCTGCCGACAGCAACCCGACGCCTCCCTGTCACCTGCCCGGTGCGCTCCTGCCGCCGCTCCGGTCTGACATGTGGCCCGCCGTTCCCATCTGCATCCTCGCCCTGGCGGGCTTCACGCAGGGACTGACCGGTTTCGGCTTCGGCTTGGTTTCGATGGCGATGCTGCCGCTGGTGCTGCCGTTCAAGGATGCCCTGGTCGTCGTCGCCGTGCTGAACGTGCCCGTCTGTGCGCTCACGTTGTTTTCGAATCGGCGCCACTTTCATTGGCGTCGGGGTGCAGCGCTGGCCCTCGGGTCCTGCCTCGGCGTGCCGATCGGTTTCTACCTGCTGGTGCGACTCGATGCCGCCCTGCTGTTGCGCATCCTCGGCGGGCTGCTGTGCCTTTTCGCGCTCAACGAACTCCTCCTGGCCCGGCGTTTTCCGCTGCGCTTCCCCGCCTGGAGCGGTTTTCCCATCGGCGTGCTGAGCGGCGGGATCGGCGGCGCCTTCAACGTCGGCGGGCCGCCCGTGATTGCGTACGTCTACTCCCAGCCCTGGACGAAGGAGGAGATCGTCGCCGTCCTCCAACTGGTCTTCGGCACGAGCGCGTTGCTGCGCCTCGCGTTCGTCGGACACTCGGGGCTTCTGCATCGCGACCTGGGTTACGTCACGCTCCTCGCCCTGGTCCCGCTGATCGTCGGCATCCTCGCGGGCGGCCGGATGCTGCACCGCGTGCCACTGCCGCCGTTGAAGTTCACGGTTTTCCTGTCGCTCCTTCTGCTCGGCGCCAAGTATCTCTTCACCTCCGCCCCGGCCGTCTAAAGGCGCGGGCCACGACCTCGTTCCCATGAAAACCTATCCGCTCTATCTCAACGGCGAGTTTGTCACGACCGGCCAGGTGCGACCGGTGCTCGATGCGGCGACCGGGGAGCCGTTCGCGGAAATGTGTACTTGCGGACGGGATACCGTGGCCCGGGCCCTCGCCGATGCGCACACGGCCTTTGGCACCTGGCGCTCCGTCGTGGGAAAAACGCGGGGAGACTTCCTGCTGAAAATCGCGTCCGGGATCGAGCACCGGCAGGACGAGTTTGCCCGCACGATCACGCTCGAGAACGGCAAGCCCCTCGCGCAGAGCCGCGGCGAGATCGCGTTGACGATCGATCATCTGCGTTGGTTTGCCGAGGAGGCGCGACGCGGCTACGGCCGGATCATCGCCCCGCAGGCCGAGGGCAAACGCCACCTGGTCATCAAGTCGCCCGTCGGCGTGGTCGCCGCCATCAGTCCGTGGAACTTCCCGCTCACGCTCGCCGTGCGCAAGATCGCTCCCGCCCTCGCCGCCGGCTGCACGGTCGTGCTCAAACCCGCCAGCGCGACGCCGGTGTGCGCGGCCCTGCTCGCCGAGTGTGTGCACGCCGCCGGGCTCCCGAAGGGTGTGTTTCAACTGGTCGTCGGCGCCGCGAGCGAAATCGGGGCCGAATTCCTCGCCAATCCCCTCTGCCGCAAAATCACCTTCACCGGCTCGACCGAAGTGGGCCGGCAGTTGATCGCCGGCGCCGCCGCGCAGGTGAAACCGCTCTCGCTCGAACTCGGCGGCCACTCGCCCGCCATCGTATTCGACGACGCCGACCTGACCCGCGCGCTCGACGGCACAATGCTGGCCAAGTTCCGCAACACCGGCCAGTCCTGCATCGCCGCCAACCGGATTTATGTGCAGCGCGGGGTCGCGGAGCGTTTCATCCCGGCCTTCGTCGAACGCGTCCAAGCCCTAAAGATCGGCCCGGGTCTCGAGGCTGGCGTCGAAATCGGTCCGCTGATCAACCCCGCCGCGGTGGACGTCGCCCTCCAGCACATCGGGGACGCCCAGGCCCGGGGCGCGCAACTGCTCTGCGGCGGCCGGCGCGCACCCGGGCTCGGTGCGGCCTTCCTCGAGCCGGCCGTCCTGACCGGCGTCGCCGACGACGCGCTCGGCATGTGCGACGAGACGTTCGGGCCGGTGGCGTATATCAACGTTTTCGATACGGAGGCCGAGGTCATCGCCCGGGCGAACCGCACCGCGTACGGTCTCGCCGCCTATGTCTTCACGCAGGACCTCAACCGCGCCTTCCGGTTGATGGAGGCGCTCGAGGCCGGCATGGTCGGGATCAACGACGGCCTGCCCACCACGAGCAACGCGCCCTTCGGCGGCGTGAAACAGAGCGGTTGGGGCCGCGAGCTCGGCAGCGAGGGCATGGAGGCGTTCCTCGACACCAAGCACGCCTCCCTCGTCATTCATTAGATGACAAACTTCGGCGTCAGACCGTGATTTCCCCATGTACGACTACCTGACGATTCCGGCCGCCGAACTCGGTCGCGGCACGGCGGTGCGCGTCCGGGCGCTCGGCGACATGGCGTCCCTGGCCCGCGACCTGGCGGACGCCATGAAGCATGAAATCGTGACCGCCCGGCGGGCGGGCCGCGCCGCAACGCTCATCGTTCCGGTCGGGCCGGTGGATCAATTTCCGGTGCTGGCGCAGGCGATCAACGACGAGCGGATCGATTGCCGCGACGTGATGCTCATCAACATGGACGAGTACCTGACGGACGACGACCGCTTCGTCCCGCTCGACCACCCGCTGAGTTTCCGCGGCTACATGGATCGCGCGTTCTACGAGCTCATCGATCCAGCGCTGGCGCCGCGACCCGAGCACCGCGTGTTTCCCGATCCCCGGGACTGCACGGCGGTGCCGCGGCTCATCGCGGCGCGCGGCGGCGTGGATGCCTGCTTCGGCGGCATCGGCATCAACGGTCACATCGCGTTCAACGAACCGCCCGAGCCGGGCGTGACGATGAGCGTGGAGGCGTTTGCCGATCTGCCTACGCGCGTGCTGCCCCTTTCACGCGAAACCCGCACGATCAACTCCGTCACCGTCGGCGGTGAAATCGGGCTCATTCCGCAACGCGCGGTGACCGTCGGCATGAAGGAGATTCTCGCGGCGCGCCGACTGCGCTTCTACTGCAACCGGCCATGGCAGAGCGCGGTGGTCCGGCGCGTCCTGCACGGGCCGATCACCGCCGCGTGTCCGGCGTCGCTGCTACGGCGTCATGCCGACGCGATGATCTCGGTCGCGGATTACGTCGCGGCGCCGCCCAACATCCGGCTGCGCTGACGCGCGCGGGCACGAGGACCTTTTCACGATGAAACTGGATTTCGCTCACGAACGCGTGCTCGCCGTGGTTGCCCATCCCGACGACGCCGAGTTGCTGTGTGCCGGCACGCTGGCGCGCGCCCAGGCGGATGGGGCCGCCGTCGGCATCTGCGTCCTGTGCCGCGGCGACAAGGGCCAGCCCGACCGTCCGATCCGCCACCTCGCCGCGATGCGAACTCGGGAAATGAAGCGGGCGGCGGCCCTCCTGGGAGCGGAGCTGCTACTCGCCGGGTTCAGCGACGGTGAGCTCGAATGCGGCCTGCCGCAGCGCCGGCGCCTGCTGGACCTCCTGCGGGGCTTCAAGCCGACCCTCGTGCTCGCCCACGCGGCCACGGATTATCACGCCGATCATCGCGCCGCCTCTGCGCTCACGGAAATCGCAACATGGACGTGCGCATCGCAGGGCTATCGCACGCGGCTGCCGGCCTTGGAACGGGCGCCCGCGCTGTGGTGGATGGATACGATCAACATGCATCAGTTCACGCCTGGCTTCTACATCGACGTGAGCACCTTCGCCCCGCTGAAGGAACAGATGCTCGCGTGCCACGAGAGTCAGCTCGCGCGCGGCCACGACGGAGATTTTTCCCCGCTGCTGGACCTGATGCGACTGCAGTGTCGGGCGCGCGGCGCCCAAGCGGGGGTAGCGGCGGCGGAGGCGTTCGCCATTCACGCTGCGTTCAAGCGCACCGGCGCGTGGTAGGAGGCCCGCCCCTGGGAGCG
>JBEIHL010000451.1:0-4119 GCA_040381375.1 Opitutaceae bacterium | reverse complement strand
TCCCTGGGGCTGGATGGGGGAGGGGGGGTCCCGACCCCCCCCCAAAAAAGAGGGGGGAGGGGGGGTGGGGGCCGCCCCCCCCCCCCCCGGGGCCGCCCCCCCCCCCCCCCCCTCCCAGGGTGGCCGCCGGCGCGCCAAAGTCTCATTGCGGCAGGTATTCAAGATGAAGATCAACACTACGGGATTTTTGGGGGGAGCGGGGCCGCAGGTCGCGATTCGAGGGGGTCAGTGATTGAACACAAATTCGGCGGAATTGAGCAACGCCCAAAACACATCCTCGGTGGCGGTCCGGCGGGTCGCCTTCTCCGCCGTGAAAGCCGCGGTCGCCACGGCCAGCTCCTGGGCGGTGGGCACGCGGCAAAGCGTGGCGAGGTAGAGTTCGTTCACGATTTCCTCCGGCGGCTTATCGCTGTCCGCCAACCGGCGGGCCCGGCCGCTGGCGCTGCTGAGCTTGGTCTGGAGGCCCCTTGAATTCATCAAGTGCAGCGATTGCACGACGCTGATGTGGGTGTCCCGTTCGCAGGGCGGATCCATGCTCGGATCGGGCCGGCTGAACGCATCCATGAATTGCGACTCGATCTTGTAGCTCCAGGCCTGGATCGCCCGGCTGCCCGGCGGCATGCCGGCGAACGTATCTGATCCGCCCGTGGCGTCGTTGACCGCGTCCAGCAACACTTCGGCCGGCAGGCGGCGACGGTAGGCGCGGGAAAAGTTGCGCGTGTCGGCGAGGTTGTGCTCGTTCGGCTTCGAGCTGAGTTGGTAAAGCCGCGACGCCATGATCGTCCGCATGAGGTGCTTCAAGTCGTAGCCATGCGCGGCGAAATCTTGCGCGAGCGCCGTCAGCAGCGGCGAGTTCACGCTCGGATTGGAGATGCGGAAGTCGTCCACCGGCTCGACCAGGCCGCGGCCGAAGAAGTTAGCCCAGACGCGATTCACCGCGGCGGGCGCGAAGTACGGATTGTCCGCCGCAATCAGCGAGTCGACCAGGGCGCGGCGCGGGTCGCTTTCGCCGGCTTCCGGGCGATACGCCGCATCCAGCGGTCGCGGTGACATCACCTTTCCGGTGACCGGATGTTTGACGGTGCCACCCGGCGCAAAAAAGAAGGTTTCGGTGCCCGGCGAAATCGGCGGAGAAACTCCCGCGCCTTTCTGTTTCACCGAGCCGAAGAACGCCGCGAACTGAAAGAAGTCCTCCTGGCTCCACTTCTCATTGGGGTGATTGTGGCAGCGGGCGCACTCGAGGCGGGTCCCCAGGAACAACTGGCTGAACATCGTGGCGCGATCCGCCGGCTCACGCCGGTCGCGGTAGATCACCGCCGGGCCGTCGCGATGATTGCTGCCCTCGGCGAGCAGGATCTCGCGCACGAACTGATCGTACGGCTTGTTTTGCCGGAAGCTTTGCCGGAGCCACTGGTCGAGAGTGAAGACACTCTTGACGCCTACCCGGTCCGGATTGGGTCGCACCAAGTCGGCCCATTTGGTGGCCCAGTAATCCGCATAGGCGGGCTCGTCGAGGACGCGCGCAATGAACCTCCGGCGTTTATCCGGCGCCTGATCCGCGGCAAACGCCCGCACTTCGTCCGGCGTGGGGAGCAGCCCGACGGCGTCGAGTTTGGCGCGCCGCAGAAACTCGGTGTCCGAACTCAGCTCCGACGGAAAGAGGCCCAGCCGCTGAAAATGTGCGTACGCGAGGTCGTCGATGAAGTTGTGGCGCGGCAGGGCGGCGTAGCGGTCCGCCGGCAGCACGCGGTCCGCCGGCACGGTGATTTGCGAGTCCGCCACGAAGCCCATGTAGCGGGCCACGACCACGGCTTGCCCCGCCAGGGAGCCGATCTTCACCACGCCGTCATCGTTCACCCCGGCGATCTCGGGATCGTTCGAGGCAAAAGCGGCCAGCCGGGTGATGTCGCGCGTGCTGCCGTCAGAGTAATGAGCCTCGACGGTCAGGCGCTGTTGGCCGTTCTTGCCGTAGACGCGTTCGCGCGGTGAGACGGTGATGCGCTTCAGATCCGGTTCGTCGGGGACGCGATACGCCATGCCTTCGCGCATCCACTGCACGAGCAGTTGATGCAGCTCGGAGCCGGGCTCAAAACGGCGTCCTCCCTCGTGGTCGATCGCGGTCGTGGGCTTCTGGATGATGAGGCTCTGGTCTGGTGCAGCGGGAAACACCCGCCGGCTGCGGGCGCCCGTGACGATCGCCTCGAAGTCGCCCTTCGGATCGTACGAGAAGACCGAGAGCTTGAAGCCGTTTTGCCCTTCCGCCTTGGCGTGACAGCCACCCGCGCTGCAGCCCGCGCGGTTGAACGCCGGCAGCACGTCGCGCACGAAGCTGACGCGGGGCGCGGGCACCGGGGCATGCTCGGTGCTCGAGCTGCCGCCCTCCGCTTCCGCGTCGCGATGAGTGAGGGTAGAAACCTTTTTGCCGTCGCGGCTCCAGACCTGGACGACGCCGTCGTGGCCGCCGGTAAAGATCCTCGAGGCGTCCGGTGAACTCACCGCGCTTAGGAGGGTGTCGCCGGGCTCGCCGATTTTCTTCTCATCCCCGCCTTTCGAGCGCTCGGTCCCGGTGTGACGTTTGAGATTCGTGTAAGTAAAGACGCCGCCATGACTGGTGGCCGCCATGATCGTCTTGCCGTCTCCCGGCCAGCTCACGGCATGGACCGCGCTGGTGTACGTGCCGAGGCTGATGACTTTCTCCCGTGACTTCACGTCCCAGACATTGAGCTCCTTGTCCGCGCCGCCGCTGACGATCTCGGTGGCATCGGCGTTGAAGGCGACGCTCAGGACTTGCGCGCTGTGACCTTTCAGTCGTGCGAGTTCCTTGTGCGTCGCGAGGTCCCACACCTTGATCAAACGGTCGCCGCCGGCCGTCACGAGCCGGGTGCCATCGCGGCTGAAATCGAGGCCGAAGATCGAGTCATCGTGCGCGGACCACGACGCCAGCAATTTGCCTTCGGGTAATCCGATCACCCGAACCACCCCACTGCGGCCGGCGGCGCCATCGGCGAGCACGAGCCGGCTCGCGTCGGGCGAAAATTGCAGGGCGGTGATCTTGCCCGTCAAACCTTCGGACCATTCGCGCTGCAACTGCAGGGGATCGGCACTCCACCAAACCACCCGCCGAAAGGCGCCGGAGGCGAGGTGGCGCCCGTCGGCGCTCCAGGCCAGCGACTGCACTGCGTCCCGGTGGGCGGCCGCCTGCTGGAGTAGGGGAAAGCCGGATACCGAGACGTCATGGACGGCGATTGCGCCGCCGCGGCCGACGGCCAGCCGCGTGGCGTCCGGGCTCAGCGCCAGCGCGAGGACGGGTCGGTACGACGTGGGGAGCGGGGCCAGCGCCACGGGTTTCGAGTCGTCCTCGAGCAGGGCTGCCTCGTCCCAAACCAGGCCGCCCTGGATCCAGTTTCGCAGCAACTGCATCTGAGGCTCCGTAAGCTGGCGCTCCGGCGGCATGTGCGGATCCGCGTCGGGGCGGAGCACGCTGGCGATCAGGCTGATGTCGTGCCGGCCCGGCTCGACCACGGGACCGGCGTCGCTGCCTTTCAAGAGCGCGTCCCGCGACGTCATAACCAGTCCGCCTTTTTTCTTCTTCTCGTTGTGACACGAGAAGCACTCGGCTTTGAGCAGCAGCATGGCCTCGCGGGCGATGCTGCTGGGCGCGGGTTCGCTGGCGGGAGTTGCGCTCGCTCCGAAGAGCGCGGCCCCGCCGCTTCCGATCCACGCCATAACCAGGGCGGCGAGCGGGCTGCGCCGGAGATGCCGGCGGAAAAAAAGCGGCATCATGGGGAGACCCGGAGGAGCGAATCTGGGGCGGAGCCAATCACGTCGGAGCCAGTGTCATAAGCCGGCTAGGACTTTCAACTGCAACTTTCCAAACCCGGAGAGTTCGGTGGTCCGCGCTGGCGGGGTGGCGGTGGTGATTCGCTCCACCTGAACCGCGCGCTCGGAAAGCGTTTCCTTGGGCGACTTATGCGTCGGGTTCGGACGTGGTCGAGAGCATCCTTCCCAGTGCGCCGCGATCGAGAAACTTTCCTTGGGCATCGAGCAGTAACCCACGTTCATTCTGCACGTGCACACTCGAAAGGGAGCGGCCGACTTCGCTGCCTCGGCCAGTTGCCC
>JBEIHL010000450.1:0-4119 GCA_040381375.1 Opitutaceae bacterium | reverse complement strand
GGGTTGGGGCGGGGGAGGACGGGGCTGATCGGGGTCAGTTCCATCGGCTTGGACAATCCCATCCTCAACACCAAGATCTACCACCTGCAGAATTTCATGCGCCGGCACGATCGGCGCGTGGTCCTTGAAATGTCGTTTCGCAGCCAGGAGAACGAGTGCCGTATCATTGAGGATTTTGTGCGCTTGAGGGTCGATGGGATCGTTCTCCTTTATTCAACGCTGCCGACGTCGACCGTAACGCCGCTGCTTCGCGGCATGCCATGCCTGCAGGTCGACCCGCTCGAACCGCAGGCCATGCCCAGCATTTCCGTTGATCGACGTTGGGCGATGCGCCTGCTATTCGAGCATTTGCTACGCTTGGAGCACCGGTCGTTTGCGCTGCTGTTTCCGCAGGGTGAGCCGTGGCGAGGTCCGGCCTTGATCGAACTGGCCCGTGCCCACGGTCTGGATCCAGCCAAGGTCTTCCGCTACGCCACGGTGGCCGCTCCCGCGATCAATGGCATCGAGATTGGCCAGTCCATGACCGAGGAGGTGCTGCGCTGGCGGGATCGTCCGACGGCGTTGATCGCCCGCGATGATCAGGTGGCACTGGGGGCGATCCAGGCCCTGCGCGAAGCGGGGGTGGAGGTGCCGCGAGAGATGTCGGTCACGGGATTCGACAATCTCGATTTGGCGCGGCGGTTGCATCCGACGCTGACGACGATCGACCAGGGTTCGGAGGCGTTGATGGAACGCGCCGGGCAGATGTTGCTCGACCAGATGACGCGCTCGAAGTCCCGGCCCGCCGCCACGCTGGCAGAGACGGTCGCCCCGGAAATGGTCCTCGGCGAATCCACCGGCCCAGCGCGGCGGGTTTGAACCGCGGGACCCGGAATCTTTTCTCCTTGCCATAACTTCGGCCCGTAATCACAAGCGCTTTAGATCGTTTCATTCCGTCGCCCGAAACGCCGAATTGCCGGCTCCGTTTCCTACCCCTCATGAAACTCTTTCGCCTTTCCGCCCCCCGTCTTCTCCTCGCGATGGGTTGGCCGACCGTCGTGGTCGGTCTGGCATTTGCCCAAGTGGCGCCGCTTGATTCCGCGTCCACCCCCGCCGCGCGGCCGGGTGCGGCCAAGTCGCTTGCGCCGGCCAGCGAAGCGGAGGTCTTCCTGGATCCCTTCACTGTGACCGCGACCCAGGAGGTTGGGTACGTGCCGACCGCGTTTCTTTCCGGCAGCCGGGTGGGCCTGGCAATGGACGAGACGCCCTACACGATCAACATCGTCACGCGCGAGCTCCTCGATGACCTCGGCATCACCGACTACAATGGGGCGGCGGCGCTCTTCTCCGGGGTGCTGCCGCAGGCGGAAACGGAGGTCGGCAGCTCGTTCAACGACTATCAGGTTTCGATGCGGAACATCGGCTCCGCGGGCAGCGGCACGCCGCCCACCCGCAACTACTTCCAGCTCCCCTTCAATTTCGATGCTTACAACCTCGACCGCATGGAGCTGGTGCGCGGGCCAAACTCGTTCCTGAACGACAACAACGACTGGGGATCCTTCAACTCCGCCACCAAGCAGGCGATCAAGCGACCGCTCACGCAGTTGAGCCTGCTGGCTTCGAGCTTTGGCGGGGGACGGGCTACCGTTGATATCAACCGCCCGCTGACTGCCAAGTGGGCGGTGCGCCTCAACCTGATGTTCGACGACCAGAAGGGCTGGCGGGAGATCGAGCGGGTGCGCAAGCGGGGCCTGCATCTCGCGACGAGCTATCAACTCACGCCGCAAACTCTCATCCGGGCCGAGTACGAGTACGCCGATCGCGATCGCTGGGTGCCCCAGGTGATGGGCGACTTTTATTCACTCTGGGATGGCGTTACTGGCGTCGACCGGCCGCTCATCGCCAACCCGGCCGCCGCCACGGGGCTGTCGCGGATCACGGTTGACGAGTGGGTCTATAATCCGGCCGTCAGCGCCAGCCAGTTCATCAACCTCCGCAATTACGCGGTCTCGAACGGCAGTCAGCGCGGCCTCTTCGGTGCCGACTCCTACCGGGATTACGTGCCGGCGACCAACGACGGCTGGGTGCCCGAAGTGGCTCCGGGGGCGGTGGCGCGTTTTGGATCGCTCGCCCTCGCGCCGTCGCGCCGTACGACCACCATGCAGGGGACCTGGCCGGCCAACAACCCCGCCAACGTCTCCTCCGTGTTTCTCACCCACCGCTTCAGCCCGAAGCTCACCTTCGAGTTTGCGGCCGCGTATCTCCGGCAGCAGCGGCGGAATTATTTTTCCGGTAACGCGTTTTACGATACGCGCGTGGATGTGGTGCGGACCCTGCCCAACGGCCAGCTCAATCCGTATTTCGGGCAGTTGTACGCGCAGGGTCGCACCGAGTTCGTCTTCCAGGAAAACCGCAATTACTTCGGCCGCGCCCAATTTGCGTGGAGCGACGCCCAGCCCTGGCTCAAGTACCGCGTGCTGGCCGGTACCAATTACCAGAACCTCGCCTTCGTGAACAACACGACGCGTTGGATGATGGATTCCGGGACGAACGTATTCTCCAACGCCAACAACAACCAGTTCCTGCTGCGGCCGAGGATCTACTTCAACGAGCGTTTCGGCGCCCTGTCCCTGCCCGAGGGCAGCCCCGCGCCCGGCCTCGTGGTTCGCCCCGTGCGCACCGCAGTCGGCAACCCGTACAATCGCACGCGCTACAACCACCAGGTCTCCTTCAGCGGCGCGTGGTTTCAGAGCGGTCGGCTAAAAACGATCGCCGCCCTCCGCTTCGACGAAAACTACCGCGAGAACGTGGATACCTGGTCCGCCGATGCCCGCGGCGAATTCATCGTGCCGCGCAAGATCCCGGGCATCCGGGAACCCAACAAGTACGCCACTTCCCGCAACGCCGGCCTCTCCTTCATGCTCCTCAAGGGCCTGCACGCCTACGTCAGCTACTCGGAAAACGCCCCCACCACCGCGACACCCGTCTTCGACCTCAACAGCAACCAAATCGACGACGGCTTGCGGCGCGGCTTCGAGGCCGGCCTCAAAGGCACCCTGTGGGATCAGCGCGTGGGCTTTTCCCTCAACTACTTCGTCAATCAGGACACCAACGTCGCCACCACCGAGCTCGCCTCAGGCGCGGACGACTTCGATACCCGGCTGGAAAACATACTGACGCGCCTCGGCCGTCCCGCCGATCTCCCGGACTCGTTTGCCGACACCCGCACGCTGGAGGTGAAGGGCTGGGAATTCGAGACCACGGCCAACCTGTCGCGCGCGCTTTCGCTGCGGGTCGATTTGAGTCTTTCGGACACCGCGGTTTCCGATGAATTTCCCCGTACGCGCGCGTACCTCGGCGCGAACCAAGCGGCGTGGACAACGGCCGCAGGCGCCTTGCCAGCGCTCGATCGTGACTTTGTGCTGAATCAACTCGCGCAACTCGACCAGCGCGTGGCGAGTCGCGGCCCGGGCCGACGTCTGGCCAACACCTATCAATACACCGGAAGTGTGGCCGTGACCTACCGCCTCACGACCGGCCCGCTCAAAGGCACGTCGGCCACCCTCGCCACCGTCCTGCGCGGCAAACGTTACGTCACATCCTACCCCGAAGGGTTTGTATTCGCCGATGGGCGGGTGGCGACGCCGTACGATTACGTGACGCAGCCGGCTTACGAGGTGCTGCGCCTCAGCTTGAGTCACAGCCGGAAGATCGGACGTTACCACACCCGCTTCCAAGCCAACCTCGAGAATCTCACCGACGACATCCTCTTGATATGGAGCACCAACAATTTCTCCCAGGTTGACGCCACGGGACGTCTGAATACCGCCGGCCGATATTACGTGCCCAATCGCTTCACGTACACGACGCCGCGACGCCTGACCGTGTCCACTTCGGTGCAGTTCTAAATTATGCATCGCCGAAACTTCCTGGCTACCGCCGCGACCCTTGTGACGCTGGCTCCGCGGGGCCTCGCCGCCGCCAGCCCGCCGGCACGCCCGTCGCGCCGGAAAGGCTTTATGCTCCCGTCGCTGCGCGGCGATCCGAAGCAGAAGACATCGCTGGCGGATCAGTTTCGCCTCATTCGCGACGCGGGCTTTGCCGGCGTGGAGGTTCGGGGTTCGCTGAACCAGCGTGAGG
>JBEIHL010000449.1:0-4137 GCA_040381375.1 Opitutaceae bacterium | reverse complement strand
CCTCGGTGCGGGCCGTGTAGGCGATCTGGCGGCCCTCCGGAGAAATTGCCATCCACTCGCCCAACGCGGGACGCAACAATGCCTCCACCCGGTCGTCGAACGAAGCCGCGCGCAGAAGGCCGGCAATGCCAAGGCACGCGGCAAAGCAACAAAGGCGGGGCAGACTCACAATGTAAGCCTCAGAGCACGTCGCGCGCCGGGGCAAAGCGAAAAAAATCTCCGGCGGTCACGGCAGTACCGCGCCACGGCGACGTTGATTCGGTTTGCCTCAGCCGGGGATTGGACCGACCTCTGTTCGCACGGTGAACCACCTAAAACTCCTGGAGCAGTGGCATATGGGCCTGCGGATCGCGCACAAGGCGCACCAGCAGGCGGCGGTTAAGTATGAACGCAGCGGTCGCTGGCTGGGCGCCTCGACCGTGATTGCGACGACGATGGTCGGCACCAGTCTTTTTGCGGACGCCGGATCGGATCTTTCCACCGGCTGGAAGGTCGGCGCGGGCATCCTGAGCCTGGTCGCCGCCATTCTCTCCGCCGTCCAGGGCACGCTGAAGTTCAGTGAACTCGCCGCGCTCCACCGCTCCGCGGCGCAGCACTACGGCCCGCTCCGGCGCGAGCTCGAGGAGATGCTCGCCGAGGGCGGTGCCGGCGGAAATCTCTCCCAACCCAAGATCACCGACCTGCGCAAGCGCTGGGACGAAGTCGACGCCGACTCACCGAGCGTGCCCCAGAAACTTTACGACAAGGTCGTCGCTTCGCTCCAGCGCAGCCCGACGCCCGCCAAGGGAGACTGATCGCTCGCGGGGTTGAGGTCATGCCTCCGGAGTTTCTGTGTCACCTGCCGTTCCTGCGGTTGCCGCCGGGCACGGACCAGGCCCTGGCCGGCGATGCCCGCCTCGGACCGCTCCCCTTTCGCGAGTGGCTCGCGCTGGAGGATCCTGCGATGGATTACCACGAACGGCGCTACGAGAAGGTCGCACCGGTCTTTGTGCGCGCGCCGCTGCCCGACGGCGACAGCGTGGGCGAACTCACCGAGGCACAGGCGCAGGCTGCGGGGGAGATCGTCGAGCGCGCCCACACGGCCGCAATGCTCGCCCTGCCTGAGATACCGCTCGCTCCGCCCGCACTGTCGGCAGCCTATGTGGCGTGGCGCGGACGGCCCTGTGATCCGCCGCGCGAGCAGGGCTGGTTTGGTCCGCCCACGCGCGAGCCGGCGTTTCTCCCCGACGACGACGGCATCCAGCTCGGGGAGATCGTCGTGTGGTTGCAGCAGCCTCCTCCGGGCGGCGGTCCAAAGGAACAATGGGTCGTCGAGCGCAGGTTTGGTCCGGCCCAACGCGAATGGCTGCTTTCCAGTTTTGCGACCGAGGCGGATGCGATGTCGCCGGACCAGATCCAAAGTTTCGTCGGTCACTACGCGCGCCTCGCCCGGGCCGGCTGGGGTCCGCGTCGCGCAGCGGCCGTGCGCTGCGCGGATGTCGTCACGACGACGGGCAGGCCTGACACGCCTCTGCACGAGGTGATCGTGATCCTCGTCGCGGCGCTCGAGAACCTCGTCAACTCTGCCGCCCAGCGGCCGCTCGGCGACACGTTTGCCCAACGTTGCGCGGCCTGGTTTGCGGAAAACCCGGCCGAACGAACGCGCGACCAGGCGATTTTCCGCCGCTTGTATGGCGCCCGCAGCGACATCCTGCACGGCGGCGACCCCGCCGACGCCGTGCGCGAGATGATCACCGTCGCGCACGCGAAAACCGAACGAGAGCTGCACGCCTGGCTGCGGCTGCACGCCTGGCTCGCGGTCGACAGCTTGGTGGGGTGGTACGTCGGTCATCCCGACGACGATGGCGGACCCACTCAGTTTCAAGTCGCACTCGCGGCGGCGGCCACGGGAACCGATGAAGTTTGGGCGGCCCAGCGCCGGACGTTATTGGAGGGACGCGCCTATGTCCGCGGATGACAACCGGGCCGCCGCTCCGGACCCAAAGTCGGGCGGCATCGTGTTTCTTCCCCTGCATGGCGTGCAGTTGACAGGCAACCAGGTGCCCTGCCACGGCCTCCTTTTCCTGCGGGTCGACGGTCAGACCTGGTCTCACCTCGAAGCACTTTGGATGCGCGATCAGGAACTCGACCTCTGGCTCAATCGCGAGCGGGTGTTTGCCGCGCTGCCCTATGAAGGCGAGGTGCGTGACCGCGGCGACCCGGCCTTCGCCACGGCCTTGGCCGCTTACGGTGAGATTGTCGCCGCCGCGCGGTTGATTGCACCCGGAACCTGGATCGATCCGGAGCACATCGCGGCCGTGGCCCAGGGTGCGAATGGCACGAACGTGCGGGTGGTCGGCAGCGGGCGGCCTCGCCTGTGGGCCTCGGTTTTCGGCGAACCCCTGAAGGTCCGCGGTCGCCGGCGCGAGTGGGGCGACCGGGTCGAGTGCCGGCCGGTGCAGTACCATTTGCCGCACGGACCGGCCTACGCGTTCGACGCCGATCGCGCGCAACGCATCGAGCGTTTCATCGCCGCCCTGGCGGAATTGCGCGCGCTGGCGCCGCATCACGGCTGGTGGATGGCACACCGGGCCTTTCAACGGGGCCATGATCTATTCCTTCCTCGCCGGCTGCGACTGACGGCGCTCTTCGCCGCCTTCGAGGCGCTGTTCGGACCGTTTCGCCGTGAACCGAATGATCCGGGTATCGGCGCGGCCGTCGCCACCCTGCTCGAGCGCGCCGGTTGGGAAGCGCAGGAACCCGAGGTCTATGTGGAGAAGGCGTTGCGCCGCGTCCGCAATCGGCTCGCCCATGGCTCGGACATCGGCGCGCCCATCGATTTCGCCGCGGTGGAGGAGAACCTGACCGACCTCCTGCGCACCGGCCTCGCTTTCAGTTCGGCGTGGATTCGCGGTGCGCAACAGCCCGACGGTCCGATCGCCCCGGGCCCGGCGCGAACCCTGACCGAGTTCCAGCGCTGGCTGGGCCGGCCCGTATCCGAAAAGGACTGACGGGACGCGGTCATAGGCGTCCCAACGGCGGAAAAGTCCGCTGGCCATGTCCGGTCCGGGCGCGTTCATTCGTGGAATCATCGAGCTCCCTGAACTTCCCGGGCATCGGCGATCGAACCGAAACGAAAAATCATGCCCACCCACACCGTTCGTCTCCAACGCGTCCTGAAATCCACCCCCGAGAAGATCTACCGTGCCTTCATCGAGCCCGATGCATTAAGCAAATGGCTTCCGCCCCACGGCTTCACCGCCAAGGTCCACCACCTGGAGGCGCGCGTCGGCGGCACGTTCCGGATGTCGTTCACGAACTTCTCGAACGGCCAGAGTCACTCCTTCGGCGGAGAGTATCTCGAGTTGGTGCCGCACGATCGGCTCCGTTACACGGACAAGTTCGACGACCCGAACCTGCCCGGCGAAATGCAGGTGACGGTCGTCCTGAAGAAGGTGTCCTGCGGGACCGAGCTGAACATCGTCCAGGAAGGCGTGCCCGCCGTCATTCCGGTCGAAGCCTGCTACCTCGGCTGGCAGGAATCCCTCGGCCAGCTCGCGCAGCTCGTCGAGCCGGAGATTCCGAATTGAGGGCGCTGCCCCGATCGTCACTGAGATCTTGGCGACCGAGAGGTGGAACGCGCTGTCCTCAGCGCGTTGCAGTGGGTTTGATCTCACGTACAGCCGCTTGGGGACAAGCGGCTGTACCTCGAGTGCGGCGCGGGCTCAGATCGAGTACTTCGCCTTCACGTCCTCGGGGATGGGTGTCGCCCGGCCCGTGGCCAGGGGTGACGAGCACGTAGTCGCAGAAACCGTCGCATACGCGTTTGCCGGCCGGCCTTTTTTCAATCTCGAAGGCCACGCGGCAACCTGCCTCGGTGAAATGGTCGATCCAGCACCGCACGGTCATGCGGTCGCCCCAGCCGAGCGGCCGCTTGTAGTGGATGTTCGCCGTCGTCATCCACCAGCCGAGGCCGCGGTCGGCGAAGGCCTGCATCGACATGCCATAGTTTTTTTCCATCTGCTCGAATCGCGCCGCCAGCACGTAGTCGAGATAGCGCGTCGAGTGAACGTGCTGATAGAGGTCGATGTCGTCCGGTCGCACGGCGAGCTCGGTTTCGAATTTGGAGAAGACGTTCATGGCGGGATCGGCAGGCTG
>JBEIHL010000448.1:0-4147 GCA_040381375.1 Opitutaceae bacterium | reverse complement strand
TGCCTTGTAGGTGAGGGCTTCGCCGACCGAGCGGGCGCGCGGTACGTCGAGCACGGCGATCCGGTAGGAGCGACGCTTCTCCGCGTGCGCGACCAGCGCGAGCGCGACACCGGCGGCGGTGGCGGCGAGTTGCGTGTGGCCGGGCGAGGCGACGATCGAAACGTCCTCGAGGCCTTCGATCAGGCCGAGGGCGTCCGTGTAATTCTGCAACGTCGGGGCGACGTCGGTGCCGCCGGTCAGTGCGAGTGTCTTCACCGGGCTGTTCGCGTCGGGCGCGAAGGCGGCGAGCAGCTCGAAGGCCGTGACCGTGTTCGCGGCGTCGAAGGCGAAGGCGAGCGCGAGCTGGTCGGCGCGCGTGGCGGGGCGCGGGTTGAGGATCGTGCCGATGTACCGCTTGTGCAGGGGGTCGAGGCCAAGGCCCTCGAACTCGACCGTATTGCGGTCGGCGTCGGTCATGGAGACCCGGGCCGTGACCAGCACCATGCCGTCAGTTTCGTTCTGCGCGGTGAACGTATGCACGGCGTCGGTGGCGGTGCGCCATGCGCCGTTGCGTTTCACCAAGGGGACGGCGGGGGCGGAATTGATGCGGAGCACACTGCCGTCGAGGGCGTTGGCGGCGGCGGCGATCGACGTGGCGCTGGTTTGCAGGGCGACGACGATGGTGCCGTTGCCGCTCGCGCCGGGGAAACGGGCGACGAAGCGCGACCGCTTGCCGTTGACGAGGTCGGTGCCGCCGGCGGCGGCGGACGTGCCGGCGACGCGCGCGACGTAGAGCCGCGCGCCGCCCTCGTTGAAATACGCCATGACCGAGTGCGCGAGATAGTTGGGGTCGGTGCTGAAACCGAGCGGCCCGAGCCCGCCGTAAACGCGCTCAAACTCGGCGAAGCTGGTGATCAACTCAGGGACTTCGCCGACCGGACCGGTGCGGGTGGGACCGATAAAAGCGGTCGTGCTCGTGCTGACGCCTTCGATGGATTTGCTCCGGAAACTGGTCTCTTCGACGAAGACTCCGGGCGCGAGATATTCAGGCATGGCTTTGTGCGGGTGGGTTGAGTTGGGGGAGGAAAATCGGAGGCGAGAGGCTAGGGGCTAGCGGTCAGAGGTCGGGGCGCGGGGGGCGGGGTCAGACAGGTGGGAAGGGGAAACGGCGGCTGAGAAGGGCGCCGGGTTTTAGGCGCAGGGGGCGTGGGTCGGTGTGGCCGGCGGCGACCGGGGTGCCGCGGAGGACAGTCCAGTCGACGATCGTGGCGTTGGCGGGCGGCAGGACGATCTCGAGTCGGGCCTCGGTTTCGACGCTGACCACTTCGTCGGCGGTCGGTCCGGGCGCGAAGTGCTTCAGGCCTGGGATCGCGACGAGGGCCTCGCCGCGTTCGTCCGCGAGTCCGCACCCGAGTACGGCGCCGCCGCTGCTCGCGACGACGCGGGCGAGCGCATGGCGGATGCCTTGGCCGGCGGGCGTTTGAATGAGCACGCGCACTTCGGCGCAGCCCGGCGCCAGACGCGCGGCGGGCGACGGGAGCAACGTCACATCGATCGGGGTGAACAGCGAACCGGGCGGCCGGCGGCCGTCGGGCGGGAGCACGTCGGGCGATGCGTTGCGCGGAAGCTCCAGCGTGAAGCGCCGGGGCAGGTAAATGCCCGAAGGATCCTCGACGTCGGCGGTGAGAGTGACGTCGCCGTTCGGGACGACTTGATCGGCGGGCAGCGTGCCGAGGTCGAAGGTGCGCGCGTACGCTTCGAGCCCGGCGGCGTGGGTGATGACGGTCAGCCCGCTGAGATTGCGCGTGAAGCGCAGACCGGGGCTGCGGACGGCGAGTGGCCGCATGATCGGCGCGCCCGTGACGGCGTCGACCCAGCGCAGAGCGCCCAGCACCCGGGTGTCGAGAACCTCGTTCATGGCCGGTTGGGTGACATCTCGTCGGTGTGGGTGAAACGGGTCGCCACCACGGGGGCACCTTCGGGCGTGCGATCGACGTCGATCCGGATGATGCGGGCGAGAAACGCGTGGCTCAGCCGGAAACCGCGGTGGGATGCTTCCCAGATGCGGGCCATTTCCTCGGGCGAGAGATCGACGGCGGCGAGGTTGACCTGTTCGTCGACGGCCCAGGCGGCTTCCGCGCCGAGGGAGCTGCGATCGAGATACGCGTGCTGGTGGAGCTCGCGCATCGCCCACGCGAGCAGGATGTGTTCATCGTCGGCGTCGTCCGCCCACACCGTGAGCAGCAGGTGCAGATCGAGGCTGAGCGGCCCGAGGTTCGCCTGCTGGCGGGTGTTGCGCAGGTGATTGTTGATCGTGACCCGATGCAGGAAAAGCGACACGGTCCCATCGACGATCACATCGCTCGAACTGAACTTCGCCGAACTCAGTACCGCGAAGCTGGCCGCCGGCAGGGCGGGCACGCCCGCGGGTGGGACATAGGTGGCGTGACGCTGCGAGAGGTAGTCACAGAGCGACTGACAAAACGAATGGATCGCGAGGTGATTGGCCATCGGAAGCGTCAGACGGTGGAGCAAAGCGGCCTGCGGCGTCGCAACCGGCGGACGGCGGCGACGTGAAGAATGCGGGGACTAGACCGGCCCGTTGACCGGGGCCGGAGCGGATTGAAACCAAACGTCCCACGCGACCTTGGGCTGGGAAGGCTTTCGCGCCGCGTGGAGCGCCGAAGCCGAAAACGAGTCCTCAAAGGCTACCGATCGCCCGGGAGTGGGCGCGGCGACAAATCTGTCGGGCAGGGTCGCAGGCAGATCGAGTGCGGTGCACGAGGTAAAAGTCGGTTGGGAAGCAGAGGTGAATCGCACGTGCCGGCGAGATGAACTGCGTGACGGTCGGGAGTCTCGCGGAACGCACTTCCGAATCATATCAGGCGAAGCTCGATGCTCAAATCAGGGCGCCGACCGTTTGCGAGATCGGAGAAAGCCCGATGTGTGACGACGATAGTGCGGAGCGGGCGTCGCAGTGGCATGCGGGTTCGCGCGCGGGGGCCGGCGGAGGGCGCGCGGTTGAGGGAGATGGGCGGCGTTTTCCGGCGGAATTTCGATCGCGGCGATCGATGCCACGGGCGGACGAGGGCGTCCGCGCTCCCGGGGGGGGCGAGCAGGATGCTCGCGCCGCGCGGGAAGGCCTTGTCATTGCGGAGGGCGCTTCGCCGGAATCAGTGGGGCGAGCGCTGCAGCTCCGCGAGCATCTCGAGCAGGTTCCGGGAGAGAATCACCGAGGCGTCCTCCTGCACGACGTTTGTGCCCAGCCAGCTTTCGTAGCCGCCCAAGCGGTGTTGCTCGGGGGTGGGGAGATAACCGTACCGGCCGTTGGCGAGTCCGATGACCATCGTCTGCGGAAAAGGGCTGCGCTTCTTCAGGTCGAGTCCGATTTCGGCAAACGTCTCGAATGGAAACGCGCAGACGGCGAGTTCGCCGATGCGGATGGCCTGCACGATCACCGACACCGTGGACTCCTTGCGCTCGGCGGCGGTGAGGGTGTTGCGGGCGTAATTTTGGGCGAGGCGAGGCTGCTTGGCGACCGCGGCCGGGTCCTTCACCGCGAGCACGGCCTTGGCCTCGGCCACCTGCTCGTCGGTGGGGCGGCGATAGGTGAGGGTGATTTCGCGCTGCTTCATCCCGAGGCGAATGTCGGAGCGGTGCTGGGCGATCTTGCGGTGGGCAAACCAAGCGGTGTCGGCGGCCTTTTGCGCCACGATGCGGATCTGTTCGAACGGCGCCCGCGGCGGACGGACAACGCCAAAGGGGATGTTGTTGATGTCGCCCGAGGTGCCGTTGGACATCATCGCCACAAACGTTTCGTCCGCGCGCAGACGCGACGGCATGACGCGGGAAAATTCGCCGAAGTAATCGGCGCTGACCTGGCTGGGCGGCATGCCACCCACGTAGTGCAGCGAGTAGTTGGCGAAGAGCGCCAGCGGCCGCCGTTTGTCGTCCTGCACGGAAATGATCGTGATGTCGGGATCGGTCGGGCCGGCCGGTCGGTCGAGCACATCGGGGCTGGTGCCGGGATTCATCTTCACGATGTCCAGGCGCCCGTACGGGTTCAGCGG
Source organism: Opitutaceae bacterium (assembly GCA_040381375.1). Taxonomy (GTDB): domain Bacteria; phylum Verrucomicrobiota; class Verrucomicrobiia; order Opitutales; family Opitutaceae; genus ER46. The sequence continues at coordinate 98 of JBEIHL010000448.1, read as the reverse complement.
CATGGTCCCAGGCTTCAGGTACCACCGGCGGTTGAATACTTCGTCCGGCAGCGGATGCGCCGCGGCGCCCGCCGCGGCGGGGCGCCGCGCAGCGTGTG
>JBEIHL010000447.1:0-4152 GCA_040381375.1 Opitutaceae bacterium | reverse complement strand
GTGATGGCGTTGGTGCCTCCGGACCAGTCGGGACGATCCTGGTGGCGGACGAGCGCGGCACTTTCCGTTCCTTGCGCGCGAGTTTGCAGGTCCGCGATTCCGGCCAACAGCACGGTCGCGAAGCCTACGATGCAGGCAGGGACCTTGGCATTCATGCGTTAATCCTCTCGCGCATCCGCGCGACCACGTCGGCCGCCCGGGCGTCGTCGCCGGACGGCACCGGCACCCGCACCGAGTTGATCTGGCGCTGGTTTTTCGCGCGCGTCGAATAGACGAACTCCAGGCACAGTGGACTCCCGTCGTGGACCTCCACTCCCTCGAGGCGCGCACCAAAGCCGTTCCACACATGGAGTTCGCCGCCGACCCGCAAGCCGTCGCGGGCGATCCGGACTTCGCGGAGGCCGGCGAGACGCCGCCGCCTTTGCCGACGCGTGGTGACCACGATGGCGACCACGATGATCGCACAGACCGCGAGCAGGACTCCGAGCACCACCAGTCCCGGCTCCGGGTCGGCGAGAAAAAATCCTCCGCCGATCACGACCGAGAAGCCGAGGATCACGGCGAAGAGCCTCCATTTCAGACGGCGCTCGAGCACGTTGTCCGCTGCCACCCACGCCTGCCATTCCGCTTCCGGCACCGTCCAGCGGGCGAGCAGACGGTCGTCGGCGTCGAGGTCGGCCACGACCCGGGCGCGATTGCGGAAATAGGGAATCACGAGCAGCGCGGTGAGGGAGGCCGTGATGCCGATCAGCACGAGCGCGTAGCGGCCGTCTCCGAGGGACTCCAGCGCCAGAAACGGCGCGGCGGTCAGTGCGGCGCCCAAGACAGCCGTGAACCAGCACACTTTTTCTCCTCGCGTCAGCATGGCTCCGGCCTCCCGGACCGCGTCGCTTTTCGGTACGCCCGAGGGGGCGGTCCGCGCTTGCCGTCGTCCGGCAAACGCAACGAAAGACCGCGCGGCGCGCGAAGGGCGCCAGAGTTGAGCCACGCGGAAGAGCTCATGCTCGGAAGATAGCGATTCCGGCCGAATATCCCAGCCCGCGAAACGTTCTCCTCCCATCAAGTAGGTGCGCTGCCACTGCCATCAGCGCAGCTCCCACCCGACCGCCGTCCCCGCACGGCGGCGTGCGGAGTATGTCTATTGTAACGGAGGGTTGGCGGCCGGAGTCGCCGGCGGGCCTGCGGCCCGCACCACGCCGACCTGTCCCACCGTCACCTGCCGGGTGGCGTCGCCAAAACGCGCCCGGATGTACGACGTCACCGCGGCAATGTCCGCATCCGGCAAGGCGGCCAAGCCCGGCATGTCAGGAAACGCCGTGTTCTTCCGATCCAGGTTTCGGCCAAACAGCACCGAGCGCACGAGTTCGTCCGGCGTCCCCGCGATCACCTTGGAACCCTCGAGCGGCGGAGCGATGGTCGGTTGGCCCTTCCCTTCCGGGCCGTGACAGGCTGCACACACCCCGAAGAGTTCCTTCCCGCGTTCAAACACCGGTCCGGTCATGGCCCGGCCCGGCCGCGGTGTCGCCGCCACAGGTTCGGACCAGGTTTTGCGCACCGCGGCCACGCGGGTCTTGATCGCCGCGTTCGCCGACTGGTCGAGCGCGACGAGTGAAGCGGGCAGTCTCGATACGGCGCCGCGCCGCGTGGCCTTCAGGCCGTCGAGCACCGCGAGGCGGGCCCACTCGGGTTTGCGCTTCGCATCGGTCAGACGCTGCAAAAGGGGATCGAGGGCATCGAGGTTGCCGGCATTTCCCGCCGCCTGCGCCAACGCGCTGAACAATCGGGCCGCGCCGGGTCGCTCGGTTCCCCACTGGGGATCGTCGAGCAGTTGGCCGAGCAACACCGCCTCGCGACCGTTCAACCCGCTCAGCGCGGCCTCGACCACCACCGGTTGGGCGGCGTCACGGGCCAGCAGCGCGAGCCGGGTCTGCGCGATCGCTGCGTTTTCGTGTTCACCGAGCGTGAACATCAGTTGCCGCCGCACCGTCAGCTGCGCGTCGTCCTTGAGCGCGAGCACCGCGTTCTGCACCGCCGGGTCGGCGAGCTTCGGCTCCGCGAGCTGCAGTGCGGCCACGCGGACCGCCACCGCCGGATCCGCCAGGGACGCGCGCAGCACCTCCGTATCCACGGCGCTGAGACCGTCGAGGGTCCACAACGCGTGCAGCCGGCCCAGGGAGTCGGCGTGCGTGCGAGCCAGCGTGCGAATCGCCGGCACCACGCTGCGATCGCCCGCCTCCACGAGCAGGCGCTGGGCGGTGTCGCGCCAGAAGCCGTTGGGATGCGCCAGATGCGGGACCCAGCCAGCCAGGTTGCCGCGCTCCACTTTCGGCTGCGCGCCGGGCGGACGGTCGCGATAGGAAATCCGGTAGACGCGGCCCAGGCCGTTGAACGGCTGTTCGAGTTTGCGGGCGAGAAACTGCTGCCGCAGGAAGCTCGTCACGAAGATGTCGCCCTCGATGATGCCGCGGTGCATGTCGGTGACGTAGAGTGCTCCGTCCGGTCCGTTGGCGGTGAAGACGGCGCGGAAACGTTCGTCCTTCGAGTACAGGAATTCGCGCTGCTCGTACGCGTTGCGCGCGGTGATCATGCCGTCGGTCTCGGTCAGCACGCTGCGCCGCATGAACCGACCGGCGACTTCGCCGAAGAACACGTTGCCGACATACTCGGGCGGAAACTGGTCGCCGCGATACACGCACGGCGCGGTGTTCGACGTGAACACCTGCAGCGCGCCGTTCTCCTCGCGCAACTGGGCCCGCCGGTTCACGCCCGGGGTCGGCCCCTGCGGCCACACGGTCTGGTCGGACGAAAGCCGCTCATCCACGCCGGCCGCGCCGTCCTGGTTCGGATTGCGCGTGAAGTAGCGCGCGGGCACGAGGTCGGCGCGCAGATGGTCGCCGTTCGACGCATAGTAAATCCGGCCGTAGTTGTCCTGCGCCAGGCCCCATTGGGCGCGCGCGTTGACGTAGGGTTGGGCGGTCCACTGGCCGTCGATCTGACGCAGCCGCCGCCCGACTTTGGCGGTGTAGATCCAGTTATCCATCGACCGCATGAGCGTGCTCTGCGCGGCGTGCGGATTGGCGGGAATCTCGAGCCCGCTCGAGATCGTCTCACGTTCGTCGGCGCGGCCATCGCCATCTCGATCACGGGCAAACACGATGTCGGGCAGCGCCATGACCAGCGCGCCGTCGCGTGACACCTGCAGCCCGCGCGGCCAGTCAATGTCGTCCATGAACACGGAACGCCGGTCCATGCGTCCGTCCTGGTTGGTGTCCTCGAGCATCACCACCCGCCCCTTCGGCATCGGCAGCTTCTCGAGGCCGGGAATCACGTCGCGCAGGGCCCAATTGTAGCCGGGCCACTCCAGGGCCCAGAGCCGGCCGCGTTCGTCGAACTGGATCGCGACCGGATCCTGGATCAACGGCTCGGCGGCGACGACCTCGACCTTGAATTCAGGCGGCACCTCGAGCAGGCGCACCGTTTCCTCCGCCGTGTGCCGTTGGCCGTCGGGCAGAACCCAGTGGCCCGGCGGCACCGAGCGGTCGACGTCGGCGCGATCGCCGACTTGGGCGACGAGCGGCACGCCAGGCAGCAGGAGGGCGGCGACGAACCGCGATGATACGAGGGTGGCGAAGCGGGAAACGAATGACATGGGAACCAAGGCGGGAACGTGTGCGAGACCGGACGGCCGGCAAGCGGGAGTTTCAATGATTGACGGAGCGAATGAGTTCGTGGGCGGCGTGAATGACCTTGTCCTCGGCGGTCGTGGCCCAAGGGCCGGGATGCCGGCCGAGGTTGGCGGAGTAACCTTCGTAGCCACCTTCCATGATGACGCGCCGGCTGCCGAGGTAACCGAATCCATCGTTTGAATACCCCGCGACCCAGATGGCGTTCGGACCGGAGGCGAGCTCGCGCTTCAACCGGAGCGAGTAATCGACCGTGGTCTCCCCGCCGATCGCGACGATCGTGAGGTCCACGCCGAACTGCACGACCTGCACCGGACACGGATACGACTTGGGCAGCGAGCCCTGATCGAATTGGGCGAGCAGCTGTTCCGCGCGCGTTTTCTCCGACGCGATGCGGGATAACGCGCGGCGCTGCAGATCGGCACGACTGATGTCGGCAAACTCGATGTCCGCGTACGCGAGCGCGCTC
>JBEIHL010000446.1:0-4156 GCA_040381375.1 Opitutaceae bacterium | reverse complement strand
CTTCCTCGAGCCAGCCCTGAAACTCAACGATCGGATCGCCCTGGTTTGCCATGGCGACGCAAGGATACGGCAGGCCGCACGCCGGTCGAAGCGAAACTTCGCCGCACGTTTCGGACAAAATCTGCCGAGACAGGCCGCGCCTGCGCCCGTGGGCTCCGCTGACGTTACACCTCCGGATCGAGGTAGGCGCGCAAGCCGGCCCGATTGAGCAAGTGCACGCGCGGTCCGTCCACGCGGATCAGGCCTTCGTCCCGGAAGCGGGCCAGGGTGCGCGAGAGCGTCTCGCTGGTCACCCCAAGTTGACCGGCGAGATTCTTCTTCGTGACCGGCAGCACAAAATCATCCGCGTCCGTCGGAGAATGCCTCAACAACCAGTCGGCCAGCCGGCCCTCGATCTGCCGGCCCTTGTAGTCCTGCAGGGTTTGCACGAGATGCTTCAGGTGCACGCTCATCGACGCCAGCATGTGCAGCGAGAGTTCCGGCTTGCGACAGATCAGGTCGCGAAAACCGGTCCGCTGGACGACGATGATCCGCGCGTTTTCGAGCGCGATGGCGTTCGCCGGATACGTCTCCACCGTGGCGAGAGCGACCTCGGCGAAACTTTGCGGCGGGCGGAAAACACAAATGATCTGCTCGCGACCGTCCGGCGTGACTTTGAAGACGCTGACCGCACCGGACTGCAGGACATAGAACCCCTCCGCCTTGTCACCTTCGCGAAACAGCATCTCGCCCTTCTCGAGCGAGCGCAGCGAGCAGACCTCCGCCACCGCCTCGAGATTTTCGGCGGACAGGTCGGCGAACATCCGGCACTGCCGCAGCGTCGCGATCAGCGCGGTGCGTCGCAGAACCGAAAACGTGTCGGAAGTCCCGGGCATCGAGGGCAGTTTCGTGACCCGAACGGAAGCTAATCAAGGCAATTGGCCCTTCGGCGGCAACAACCGCCTGCCCTCGGCCGCCGCCCCAATCGGTTGGTCGCCGCGAGTTCGCGCGTGACATCCCCCGCTCTTCCTCAGAAAAGGGAGCGGTCGACGTCATGTCCGCTCTGGCTCGAATTCCTCGTTTCGCGCTCCTCGCCGTCCTCACTGGCGCCGCAGAGGTTCAGCTTTTCGCGGCCGAAGCCCCCGCGACGGGCGGAGTGACCTTTGGTGAGATCAAGTTCGAGGCCCCGCCGCCTTCGGTCGGAGTGCAGTTCGGTGAGCTTGAATTCGAAACGCCGGGCACCGTGACATTCGGCCCGATTGAATTCGAAAGGCCAGGGCAAGTCACCTTCGGCCCCATCGAGTTCGAATCACCCGAGCAGACCAAAGCCAAAGCCCAACTCCAGTCCTTGGAGAAGGCCGTGGGCCAACTGCTGCAAAATCACCGCAAGTCAATGGAGGCGATCGAGCGCTCGTTGGATCAACTCGAGCGCGACCAAGCGGCGAAGGGCGATCGCTCCGGGTGGTTCGTCGAGAACGTCGCAGGCGGAAACCCGACGGTCGGCACGGTCAAGGCGCAGCGCGCCGCCCAGGGACCGCTCGGCGCCGTCTACACCGCACCGGCCAAGGTTCCGCCGCGTTCGACGGTCATCGTGCACGTCGATGTACCCCACCAGGGCGCGACGCTCCGGTTGCCTGCTGAGGTCACCGTGCTCGACGCGACCGGGTTGCTCGAGGCCAAGTGGACGTACGATGAGAAAGTCACCTTCACGTACAACAAGGACACCCAAGGACCGGCGGGCGCCTCCGGCAAAAACGAAATGACGGAACATCAAATGCGGGGCTGGGGAACGGTCCTGTTTGTCGAACCCCGGCCCAAGGACGAGGGCGAACAGTCATTGCGAGGGTTCGGCTACCGCAGCCTTTACCAGCGGGAGACGAGCGGCTCGGCGAGCGTCGCCGGCAGCGGCCGGCACTACGAATATGCGCCGCAGGCTGTGGAGCGGTCCGCCTCTTCCCTGCATGGCACCGGCCGCCCTCCCGCTCCCCCGGTCTCTCCGTCGCTCTCGGTCGAAAATGGCTGGGCGAACATCAATCGTTCGTCCTTCATCGACGCCTACCAGTTGTTCGAATGGTCAGCGGAGGGCGTGACGCCGGACATCGAGGCCACCCATTTCATCGGTGGCATCAGCTACCGCTTTACACAAGACCGGCGCGCCCAATGGTACTGGGACGACACCCGGTGGGAAAATACGTCGACCAGGCGGATGTCACTGCACCCCTTCCCACCGACGGGCAGTTGGGGTAACCAGCCCAAATCAGCGGTGATGTTGCGCGCCTCCGGACCGGGAGTCTTCAAGGGCTCGGTCTCCTTCGAGGGCCGGGAGCCTTCGTCCAGCAACGGCGTTGTCAGCCTCTCCACCAGGCGCAAGGCGACATGGGAGTTCACCCTCACTCTCGCCGACCCATGAGCCCGCGCCTTCTCCTCGCCCTCGCGGCGTTTGCCGGCCTCGAGTCCGCTTTGTCCGGCGCCGAGCCGCCCAACGAAGAAAAACTGGTATCGGTGGCGACCGCCGTGATCGGACATGAGGGCGGCGTCATAGCGACTCCCGATGGCACCCTGGCGGTGGATTTCGCGCCCAATCCGCTGCGCGAGCCGACGCGCACGCAGGTGTGGTCGATCGCGGCTCCCGGCGGCGCGGGCTTCGCCGTCAACGGCGCGTCGGGCCCCGCGAAACTCACCTGCTGGCCCCCTGACAGCCCCTGGTCGCCCGGCACGGCGGGCGCCCGCGAATCGGGCAACGCCGATCCCGCCGCCGGCCCGCCGGCAGCCGCGGATGGAGGTGTCGAAGTCCTCGGACCCGACCAAGCCTGGACGACGGTGAAGAGTGAACTGCGACCCGACGGCTCGCGCGTGATCGAGTTCACGGACGATCGCAAGAAGCTCCGTGAGCGCGGCCTGGTCAAGGGCACCACCGGGCCCTACGTGCTGTATCCGCAGAAGGCCACCGTGCTGCGCCGGCAGTCGGTGCGGTTCAAAGCCGTCGAACTGAAGGCGCAGCAGGAGGAGTGGAAGCGAAAGATCGAGGAAACCGAGGATCTGGCTCCGATCCCGCCCCCGAAGCCCGCCCCAACTCCACCTGCCGCCGCCGATGAAGATGACCTCGCTCCGATAGTTCCGGTCAGAGATGAGCTCGCTCCGATAGTTCCGGTCAGAGATGAGCTCGCTCCGATAGTTCCGGTCAGGAAGGCCGCACCTCCCCGCGGAAAACAGAAATGAAGGTGATCCTCGTCTTTTTCTCGGCTGTGATCACGGTGCTGCTGCCGCCCGCCGGCCTGGCCAGCGTCGCCGCTCCCCCGCTCGAAATCGCGGTGTACGTCCGCGGCACCGAGCAGGGTGAGCTTTACGCGGGCGAGCCGATCCGGGTCGCGATCGCGGTGCATCCCGCTGCGGGCCAGACCGGGCCCGTTCGCCTGACCGGCAGTCCGGGCAAGTCCTGGACGGAACAAATCCGCGTGCGGCTCCACGACGCTAACGGCCGTTCGCTTGGCGAACCGGCCCGCGCGGCCATCGCACCGCTGGTGACGTCGATTGAAGCTCACCGCGACCGACCGGCCGTGGCCGTTTTTCGCTGGCCCGCGTCGGTGACGAGCAGTCTCACGCCCGGCGTATATCGCGTCTCCGCCCGTTGGATCGCCGACGATCGCACCGCAGCAACGAAGCCCGGCGAAACGGCGTTCAACCTGAAACCCGAGCCGGCGACGCTGACGCCCGCGCTGCGGACCCGCCTGCAGTTCGCCGTCGCCGTCGACGCCCATCTGGCTGGCGACCGTAAGCGCGCGGGCACCCTCGTGGATCTCGTGCTGAAGAACGAGCCCAGTCACGTAGAGGCCCGCCGGCTCCGGGCGGCCCTGGATGCCCCGCCACGCGTGGCGGCGACCGTGACCCCGCCTCCCGCAACCGCGACTGCCGCTCCTTCGACCACGCCTGCTGCGACCCCGCGAACTCCCGCGGCAACGGGACCACTGCCCCCGGCTCCGACCCGCGTGCAGTGGGCGGCATCGGCTCGCGGGAGCAGCGAGTACCGCGCCACCGACTACGGCGCAAATCGCGCCACGGGCGCACCCGATGTCCCCCGGCCCGCTGATCACCCGAACGCGTGGACGCCGAAACTTCCCGACGCCGGTCCGGAGTGGTTGGAACTCACCTACTCCGTCCCAGTATCCGCCGCGGGCGT
>JBEIHL010000445.1:0-4159 GCA_040381375.1 Opitutaceae bacterium | reverse complement strand
GTGTTTCGTGTGTTTCGTGGGCCACCTGTCTGGCCGTTGCTTGGCTGATTCCTCAACTTTTTCAGCAAATCCGGCGCGCGGACTCGACACGTCGTTCTCCCGCCCAATCTTCGCCCTACGCGCCGGCCTCCGCCCGCGCGTTGCTCTCCACTCATGGACGGAATCGGCCTCATTCAAGACCTCGCGATCGTGCTGCTCGCGGCCGGGCTGGCCGGCACGCTGTGCCGCCGGCTCGGGCTTTCCGTGATCGTCGGCTATCTCCTGGCGGGCACGATCATCGGTCCTTACACGCCGCCGTTCTCGTTCGTCCAGGACGTCGACCGGATTCAGACGCTGTCGCAGGTCGGCCTGGTCTTCCTGATGTTCGCGATCGGGCTCGGTCTGAGCATCAGCAAGCTCGGCCGTCTCGGCGGCGCCACGCTCCTCGCCACGGGCCTGGGGGCATTCTTCATGCTGCTGCTCACGCGCGCCCTTGGCGCGGCCCTCGGCTGGAGCGCGACTCAATCGTTGTTCGTCGCGGCCATGTTCATGGTCTCGAGCTCGGCGGTCATCGCGAAGATCGTCGGCGAGTTGAACCTCTCCCACGAGCGCACCGGTCAGGTCGCGCTCGGCGTCACGGTGCTCGAGGACATCGTCGCGGTGATCATGCTGACCATCCTCGCCTCCCACACCGGCGGAGGCAGCGGCGAGGCGGTCAGCACGGTGCTCACGACCATGAGCGCCTTCGTCGTGCTCCTCGTGGGCGCGGGGCTCCTGATGGTGCCGCGCCTGATGCGGCGGCTCGAGACGCGGGCCGATCCCGAGCTGCAGACGATCATCGTCGCCGGCTTGCTGTTCCTGCTCGCGGTGACGGCGGTCAAGGCCGGCTACTCGCTCGCCCTCGGGGCGTTTCTGCTCGGCGCGATCGTGGCGGAGATTCCACAGAAGGGCGCGGTCGAGCGGGCGTTCACCGGCATGCGCGACCTCTTCAGCAGCGTGTTCTTCGTTTCGATCGGCATGATGATCGACTTCAAACTCGTGCTCCCGGTCTGGCCCCTGATGCTCGGGCTCGTCGTCTTCGTCATCATCGCCCGGGCTCTCGCGACGGGATTCGCCCTCACCCTGTGCGGGATGCGACCGCGAGAGGCGCGCCGCACCGGTTTGCTGCTGACGCCGCTGGGTGAGTTCACCTTCATCATCGCCCAGTTGGGCGTGAGCGCCGCCGTGCTGCCGGCGAGCTACTATCCGCTGTCGGTGGGCGTTTCCATTCTGACGGTGCTGGTGGTGCCGCTGATCAACCGCCACGCCGAGCCGATCCTGCGATTTTACGAGTGGATTGAACCGCGCTGGGTCGCGCGCACCTCCGAGGCGTACTATGGTTGGATCGAGCATGTGCAGTCGCAGCCCACGCGGTCGATCGCCTGGAAACTCATCCGCGGCCGCCTGCTCCAGACCGGCTTGGAGGTGCTGTTTGTCACCGGGGTCATGCTCTTTGCGCCGCCCTTGTTCGAACTGCTGCGAGCCCAGGCGCTCTCGTTCGGCATCGAACCGCGCACGCTGGGGTGGACGTTCTGGAGCGTGATTGCGATCCTCGTGCTGGTGCCCCTGGTGGCGATCTGGCGCAACCTGGCGGCGATCGCCATGATCGTCGGCGAAAGCGTGGGCAGCGATACGCGGCTCCCAGCCGGCGTGGTCCGCAACACCCTCCTCGGGCTCATCGCCGTCGGCATGGGCATCTGGGTCTACGCCCTCGTGCCTTTCAATCAGCTCGGCATCTGGGGCTGGATCGTGATCGGCGTGACAGCCACCATCGTCGTGGCGGTATTTTCGCACAAACTCATCTACTGGCACAGCCAATGGCAGTCGTCGCTGCGCGACGTGCTCGCCGAGGATCCGCGGGCCGCCACGGAGGCCGTGGCCGTGGCGGCCCGCGGCAAGCGGCTCCAGGATCTCGAGCAATGGCAATTGCGTCTCAGCGACGTGATCGTGCCCGACGCCGCGGGCTACGGTGGCCAGACCCTCGCCCAGCTCTCAATCCCGGCGAACTTCGGCTGCGCGGTGTTGGAGGTGGAGCGCAACGGCCACGTGATCACCGCGATCCGGCCCGACCTGCGGATTTATCCGGGCGACAAGATGCTGCTGCTGGGCCAAAGCGAGCAACTGCGACAAGCGCGGGAGTTTCTCGTACGTACGCCGGCGGCGGGTGACCAGTCGGAGGAGTTTCGCGGCTCCGTGCTCGAAACGTTCCTGATTCCCTCCGGCCCCCAGTCCGGCCGCACGCTGGCCGAGCTCAAGCTCGCGCAGTTCACCGGCACCCGGATCGTCGGCATCGATCGCCACGGCCACAAGATCATCGCCCCGTCCGGCGCCGAACGACTTGAGGCCGGCGACAACGTCCTCGTCGCCGGCACACTCTCCGAGATCAGCGCCTTCCGCCGCTGGCTGGCAACCACCGCGAAGGCGTAGGTTGCTAGGAGGAGGACCACGAAACACACGAAATACACGAAAGTCTAAGACCAGCTACTGTCGCAATCGGACGATACCGCCCCTGGGAGCGCCGAACCAAGAGTGCTGAAGCGGGGTGCGATTGGGATAAAATCCCTTTCGTGTGTTTTGTGGTGCCCCACGCTTGACGCCTATTGATTTCGGCCCGCGAGGCGTTGGACGATGTCGAGTTTGAAGCGGACGAACGTGTACAACTCAGCCTCAAGGATTCGCTCCTGGTCGCTGTGGGCGCCAAACCCCTTCGGGCCATCCTCCAAGTCGATGCCCGGGCCGATGCCGAAGCATTGGATGCCCGCCGCACGAAGGAACGCCATGTCGGTCGCGCCCGTGCTCATGGTGGGCAGCGTGATCACGCCGTAGTGCCGCTTTACCGCGGCCTCGATGACCTCGAACGCTTCGGTGTTGAGGCTCGACGGCGGCGCGCCGGGGCGGCTGTGACCGGGCGCGCGTTCGATGTCGACCTGGGGGTCGTTGATCACTTTCCGCAACTGGGCGATGAAGCGCTCCATGTCCTCATCGGGCAGCGCGCGCACGTCGAGCGTGGCCTCGGCCTCGGAGGGAATGACGTTCACGCGGTAGCCCGCGGTGAAGATGTTCGGCGAGATCGAGGTCCGCAGCGTCGAATAATAGCGCGGCTGGTGTTCGGCGAAATGCTCCTGCGCGGACCCGGATTCGTCGCCCCTGAGCACGGCGCGGTAACGGGCCGCCTCCTCCGGCGGACTGATGGTGGCGAGGCGCTCGAAGAAGGCCCGGGTGGTCTCGTTGAGGCGCATGGGCGTCTGCCAGTCGGCGACGTTGGCGACGGCACGCGCGAGGCGGACAACCGCATTGGACCGCAGCGGCACCGAGCCGTGGCCGGCGACGCCGCGCGCGATGAGGCGGAGCCGGTTGGGAATCTTCTCCGTGGTCTGGACGCTGCCGTACTGCGGCTTGCCGCCGCTGCGGGCGACGCTGCCGCCCTCGGCCAGGCAGAACTCGGCCTCGATCTCCTTGAAGTGCTCGCGGACCATGAACTCGATGCCGACGTGCACGGCGCCCTCCTCACCGGACTCGGCCAGGAAGATGACGTCGCGCGCCAGCGGCAGTCCCGTCCGCTTGAGCAGGAGCATCGTCATGAGGCCGGCGGCGACGTTGTCCTTATCGTCCACGGTGCCGCGGCCGTAGATGTATCCGTCTTCCCGATGCGCCGAGAAAGGTCCGTGCTTCCACTTCTTCGGGTCGACGTTGACCGTGTCGGTGTGCGCCATGACGAGCAGCGGGCGCTTGGAACCGTCACCGCGCAGCCGGGCGACCAGGTTGGGCCGGTGGGCCTCCTTCGCAAAGAGTTTCACCTCGATGCCCTCCGCCTCGAGCACACGCTTGAGGTACTCGACCACCGGGAGCTCGTTGCCCGGCGGGTCACTGGTGTCGAGCCGTACGATGGCCTGGAAGTGCCGCAGCGTTTCGGCCTCGACCGCGGCCCAGTCCACCGCGCCCGGCGGAGTGGCACCGCGAAGCGAAGCTAAACCCAAAAGGACCAGGGACGCGACAAGAACGAGAGAGCGCATGGGAAACTAGCGAAAGGAAATGCACCGAATGCGTCGACGGAAACCGTAACCGGGCAGGGAAACGATCTTGCCCTGGGCTCATTGTAGGAGCGGCTTTACGCCGCGACCGAACGTGAGACCGATCCTTC
>JBEIHL010000444.1:0-4174 GCA_040381375.1 Opitutaceae bacterium | reverse complement strand
GGTCTGGGGCGGCGAGTTCGGCCGCACGGCCTATTCGCAGGGCAAGCTCACCAAGGAAACCTACGGCCGAGACCACCACCCGCGCTGCTTCACGATGTGGCTCGCCGGCGCCGGCGTGAAAGCGGGGTTCACTTACGGCCGAACCGACGACTTCAGCTACAATCTGGTCGACCGAGACGGCAACCGCCTCGAGCCCAGCAAGGATCATTTCACGCCCGGAGCCGTTCACGTGCACGACCTCCATGCCACCCTGCTCGAACGGCTCGGGCTCGATCACACGCGCCTGACCCACGCGTACCAGGGCCGGAATTTCCGCCTGACCGATGTGCACGGTCATGTCGTCCGGGATCTGCTGGCGTAATCCGCAGGTGAAGCCGCCATGCCGCGCCGCCGAATTCGGCCCGCACGTCCTGGCCGCGCCTTCCCGAGGGTGGCGCGCCTCGCGGGCGTGGCCGGTGTGGCGGCGATGGCGACCGGTCACGCCGCCGATGCCCAGCGCTGGGAAACCCCGCCGGACCGGGCGACCTCGGCGCGGCGGTTCGAGAGCTGGAAGCCGGCCGTGCCGCCGTGGACGTGCCGGCCCCCGCGGGCATCTACCCGCCGCGTCCGGGCAAGCCCGGCTACATGCAGCACGTCGCCACGGGAGAGCCGGGGCCTGGCGGCACGCCGCAGCTCCGCGTCCGACACTACGATGCCGACGCCGTGCTCAAACGCTACCGCGCCACGGAGACGTTTCCGCGCTCGCTGCCGGACAGGGTGCGTCGCTATCAGCAGACCGTCAGCGCGGTCGACGAGGGTATCGGCGCCGTGCTGCAGGCACTCGATGAAAGCGGCCAGCGGGAGAACACGCTGGTCGTTTTCACGTCCGACCAGGGGCTCGCGATCAGCCAGCACGGCTTCTTCGACAAGCACGCGCCGTACGACGCCACCATCGCCGCGCCGCTGATCGTGCGTTTCCCCGGCCGGACGCCCGCCGGCGCCACCTGCGCGGCCAGCGGCTGCGCGCCGAGACACTGAGCGAGCTGCGGCGGACCGACGCGAAGTTCGTGGATCAGCTGCCACTGATCCGAGCTGCAAATGCATAAGGAGAGATGCCCACGGACCACATTGAGCAATTTTACAAGGTGGCCACGGGCATCCTGCCCGCGGGTGGGACCGGTCCGCGTTTCCGGTTCACGCGAGCAGGATGCTCGCGCCACTTTCCGAGTACTCCGTGTGTTCCGTGGGCCACCCGACTTTCTCCTCACGGTCCCGGCGGCACCTGCTTGGTGATGCGCAGGTGGGCGATGAGATCGCGGATTCGGCGCCGGAGTTCTGAGTGATGATCGGGTTCGTTTCGCCGGCGCGCACTACTGAGATCATCTGCGCGGCGGGGTCTTCGCGCAACCGGAGCGGGCGGCCGTGCGCGACGGCGGCGAAGCCGAACGCGACGAGAATGAACGGGGCCAGGGGGAAGAACCGCTTCACGCCGCGCGCGGGCAACCGGCAGGGAAAATCAGCCAGATTCGCGGGCGAGGAGGACCGAGGCAATTGCCCCAAGCACCCAGACCCTTGACCACGGATTACACGGATAGCACGGATGGAGGACTTGGCATCCGTGTGATCAGTGTGATCCGTGGTCAAAGACCTTCAGTTCAGGCCCCCAGCAATGCGCCCTTGGGCTCGATTTGCTTCAACTGCTTCGCCGCGAGCGCGTGGTAGCAATCCGGGAGATCGAAGTGCTTCAGAATGTCGGGCACGAAGGCCGACAGCGGCCAGTCGTAGTCGACGGCTTCGGCGATGTCGGCGTAGCTCGTGAGCGCGTGCTTCAGCGTCACGCGCTTCACGGCCGGCGCGAGCAGGGCGGCGAACGTCCCGGGGATCGCGCCCCAACCCTTGGCGACGAGATGGATTTCCTCGTGGCCGTGCGCCACCAGCCAGTCGATCACGCGGAGCAGGTCGAAGGTCCGCTGCCCTGGATACGGCTGGTCGAACATGACGCCGTAGATGGCGTAGAAATAGTCGCTGCCGTAGGGGTCGGTGAAGGACTTGTTCGTGGTGGACGGCTGGGAGTCGCCCAGGCCGCGCACGTCGCAGGCGAAGACCGGCACTCCGGGTTCGGCGGCCATCACCTCGCGGATCAACGGTTCGTCGCGGAGCTCGGCGTCGGCCGAACGGTGCGAGACGTAGAGGATGGCGCGCCGATGGCCGCGCGGCACGCGGTAGGATTGCGAGGCGTCGGCGAGCCGCAGCACCAGCGCGTGGATGCCGGGCTCCGTCTCGACCGCGTAGTGGCCGGCAAAGCGCTTCGGGTAGCCGCGGTTCGCCACGGACGGCAGTATCCGATAATCAGCTACACCAGACCGCGACGGCAGGCGCAGGAGGTCCGTCACCGCCCGGGCGAGCGCGTCGTCCGTCAGCGGCTTGCGGGCGGCCTGCAGGCGCTGCGACGCCTCGCGGGTGAACGACAGCACGGTGTTCGGCCGGAGCTCGGCGACCTGTCCCTTCGCGGTGCACTGCAGCACCGCGTCGGGCTCGATCTTCAGCGCGGGCTCGGTGCTCGTGGTGGCCACGCCGGTGACGCGGTTGAACCACCCGTACATCGCCTCGCGGTTCTTCTGATAATAGCCGTGGTAGTCCGGCCCGATGAACAGCTCCACATTGTCCTTCACGCCCATCAGCGTGTAGAGATGCTTCAGGCGAGCGTGCGACTGCTCGAGGCCGCGGGCGTCGAACAGATCCTTCTCCTGGCCCAGCAGGATCAGGTGCCGCGGGAGGTAGGGCATCAACAGCTCTGCGTGGTCGAGCCCGCGCGCGAGCGCCCGGGGCGGACACTGTTCGGTGTCGGCCGGCTGCTCGCTCTCGAACATGCGGCGGAAGGTGTTGATGAAACAGCTCGGCGCCGCGGCGAGAAAGCGCGGCTCGAGCGCGCAACACCACGACGTGATCGTGCCGCCCCCGGAATTTCCCGTCACCATGATCCGTTCCCCGTCCACCTCGGGCCGGGTGAGCAGATAGTCGAGGGCGCGGATGGCATCCCACGCCTGCCAGGTGCCGAAGAACTCGCCGACGAGGAACTGCGGGTTGCCGACGTAGAGGTGTTCGCGGACGTTGCCGCCCTGCACCGGCTTCAGGTCCGCATCGACGTACTGGAAGCGTTCGCCCTGCCCGATCGGGTCGATGATCAGGACGATGTAGCCGAGGCGCGCCAGGCCCTGGGCGAAGGACTGGTACGAGCCGCCCGCCTTGCCGTTGAGCGAGTGGCCGCAGACCCCGACGACGGCGGGGGTTTTGCCCGGGCGGTTCTTCGGCAGGTAGAGGTTCCCAGTGACGGGAAAATTCGGCCGACTGTCGAAGATGACGTTCTCGATCGTGTAAGCGTCACGGTCGACGGTCCGCGTCACGCGGGGGTTGAGCGGCGTCTTGGCGGGCAGAGGGCCGAAACACTCCCGCACCTTGGCGGTGACATCGCGGACATGCGCCTCGGCCGCCTCGCGGCTGCGGACACGGGCGAGGTTCGCCTCGGCCGCCTGTTCGCGTTCGACCATGCGCCGGCCGAAGTAATCCTGCATCATCCGCGGAAAGCGGTTGAGCGGGATCAATTCTCCCGGCGGTTGAGCCGCCGTCTTTTTCGCCGCGTCCGCGGGCGCCTTGGCTGCCGCCGCGTCGAGACGGGAAGGCGCCGCCGCGCCCAGAGCGGCCGCGCCGGCGAGACCGAGGCCGGCTTGACGGAGCAGGCGGCGGCGGGTGAGACGGGCGGAAGGGGGAGTATCCTGATCTTTCATACAAAGGGAACTGAAAGCCGACCAAGCCTGTTGACCGCGGATCGCGCGGATATCTTTTCTAACCGCGGCCTGACCCCTTGCGCCCCTGCTTTGAGTCGCGGCGTAAAGCCGCTCCTACAAAAGGGGGCGCTCAGAAGCGCCCGCTGATGCCGGCCGTGACCGTGATGAAGTTGAGGATCACGTCCTGAACGCGGTTCGGGAAACCGGCGTAGAGCTGCTGCGGCTCGTTGAAGAGGTTGGCCACATCGAGGGTCAGCGTGAGCGTTGGCCGGAGCTGGTAGGCCACGCCCCAGTTCACCGTGTTGCGGTCGAAGCGCCACAGGTTCAGGGACGGGCTGGTCGCCGAGTAGCTGGTGATGTGCTCGCCAGTGAAGTTGTAGAGCACGCGCGTGCTGAAACCTCGATAGCGC
>JBEIHL010000443.1:0-4196 GCA_040381375.1 Opitutaceae bacterium | reverse complement strand
GTCGTCGCCGCTGCCGGGGCGCTCCACCTTGATGACGTCGGCGCCGTAGTCGGCCAGCAGCTGGGTGCCGACGGGGCCCTGATAGACGTGGCTGAAATCGACGACGCGGATGCCCGAGAGGGCGGAGGCGGTACTCATGAGCGAAGGGGTGCACGACAGCCGCGAGCGGGGGATTGATTGTCAACCCAACATCGCTTGTGTGGCGGCGCGTTCTCCCCTCCGCGCCATGTCCACCCGTCTCTCGACCACCTTTTCCGAAACCGTGTGCGCGCTCACGCTGCACCCGCCGGAGGGAAAACCGCCGACGTTGGACTACGACGTGATGGCGGCGCTCGAGCAGGTGCTCGCGGACATCGAGGCGCGAATCGACGAGGTGCGGGTGGTGGTGCTGCAGAGTGCGTCGCCCAAATTTTTCTGCGCCGGCGCGAACATCCAGGTGCTGGAAACGATCAACCGCGACACGATCGTGCC
Organism: Opitutaceae bacterium; assembly: GCA_040381375.1. Lineage (GTDB taxonomy): Bacteria > Verrucomicrobiota > Verrucomicrobiia > Opitutales > Opitutaceae > ER46. The sequence continues at coordinate 3,725 of JBEIHL010000443.1, read as the reverse complement.
GTGGGTGCACCGGGGACATGCCTTGCTCAACCGGCTCGAGGCGTTGCCGGTGCCCGTCGTGGCGCGGGTCGAGGGCTACGCGCTCGGTGGCGGATTGGAACTGGCGATGGCCTGCGACCTGATTTTCGCGTCGACCGCGGCGCGCTTCGGTCAGACCGAGACCAAGCTCGGCTTCGTGACGGGCTGGGGCGGCAGCTATCGATTGGTGCGGCGCGTGGGCTTGGCGCGGGCGAAGGAACTCGTGTTCAGCGGCCGGATGTTCGACGCGGAGGAGGCGGTGCGGCTCGGCGTCGCGGAGTGGCAGGGCGGCGCGAGCGAGCTCGACGCGAAGCTGCGCGATTTCTGCTCAGCCGTGGCGGCGGGCAGCCGCGTGGCGATCAGCGAGATGAAGGCGATCCTGACGTCCTGCCCGCACACGCGACTCGAGGAAAATGCCACGCTCGAGGCCGAAGCCTCGCGGCGGGTCCTCACTACCGGCGATGCCGCGGAGCGGCTGCAGGCGTTTCTGAGTCGGAAGCCGAAAGCCTGATGACGAAGACGCGAGGGTGATGGTTTGAAGGTGGAGCGGCCTGTCCCCAGGCCGCTGGCCTGGAATGAGGCGCGGGACTTTTGGGCTGCGAGCGCGCTGCAGCAGCCTGGGGACAGGCTGCTCCACCTCGATCCGTTTTCATGGGTTTGTGACAGACCGTTGCTTGTCCGGGCGACGGCCAACGAGCAGCCTGGGCGCAGGCCATGCTTCCCATGCGCACGTTTCAGGGACTCGAGGTTACGTTGAAGGCGACCGGTTACGGACGCTTCGGCGGAGCGGCGTTTCTGCTGGTCTGGCTGGCGTTCTGGGTCGTCGGCGAGGTGCTGGTTGGCTGGATACTGATCCGGGGCGGCTGGAGTTTGCTCACTGGCCTGCCGCCGGGCGAGGGCCGGGAAATGCTGGAGACGGCGCCGGCGCTGGGGGCGGGCGTTTTCCTGTTGTTCTGGCTCGCGTTTTGGACGCTGGGCGGAGCGCTGGCCGGGCGCGAGTTGCTGAGGCTGCTTGCGGGCCGTGACCGCCTGGTGCTGCGGCCGGATGCGCTGATGGTGGAGCGCGGCTTCGGATTGTTCCGCGCGCGGCAGGAGATTTCGCGCGAACAGGTGCGGCGGTTCCATGGCCGGGCGCACGGCAATATCCTTTTCGCGGATACGATTCGCGGCGGCATCGAACTGACGCGATACGGCACGGCGGCCGAATTCGAGGAACTGGCGGCTGCGCTCAACGCGGACTGGAAGCTCAGCCCGGACGCCCCGCCCGGCGGCGTGCTGCCGGTCGGTTGGAACGAGATGCTGGCGCCGGAGGGCGACGCGATCCTGGTCAAGGATCCGGTCGTGCGGCGGAAGCAGGCTGCGGTGGCCTGGTTTGTCTTCCTGCTGCTCGCCCCGGTGGCTGCTTATACTCTCCAGGCCTCGATCGCGCAGCTTTCGCTGCTGGCGCTCGGCGCCATCGTCGCGGTCGGCGCGGGCTTTGCCGGTTGGGGTGCGTACCAGCTCACGTATTGCCGCGACGAATGGGTGCTGGGCACCGGGAGCATGCGCCTGCAGCGCCGGAGTCGCGGCCGGGCCGAGCCCCGGTTCGAAGCCGCGGCGCTGCGATTGCGGGAGGAAAAGGATTCCGACGGTGATCCCTGGTTTAAGCTGGTGGCCGTGAGCGCGGCTGCTTCCCCCGCGCTTTCGCTCCGCGAGGCGCGCCGCCACGAGCGCGTGCTCATGGGTGTGGCCGGCGATCCGACCGAAGTGCGCAACCTCGGCCGGTGGCTGGCGCAGCGCTGCGGGCTGCCGCTGCAGGACGGCACGACCGCGGAGGCCAAGGCGCAGGAGACGGAGTTGCTGCGGGCGCAGTTGGCCGCGTCCGGCCGGCTTGGTCGCTGGGTGGCCCGGCGGCTAGGGGGAGCGACGGCCGAGAGGCGCTGACGGCGGAAGGGTTGGCCGCGGTGGGTTACATCCATCGTCCCCAAGCTTCTCTCTGCGTCAGATCTCTGCGATCTCTGCGTGCTCCTGTGCCAATGGCTTGGTTCAACTGCCTCTGCCGAAGGTGCAACACACCAGATTTTACAGGAGGGCGCAGAGTTCGCGGAGGTCTGAAGCGGAGAGCAAACTCAGCGGTCAATAGGCTCGGCAAGCATTCAGCCAGAGAGGCAAGATCAATGTCTCCTTGGTACTACTGCTTCTTGCCCTTCTTTCCGGCCTTCGTCGCCGCCGGGTCGGTGCCGCCGTTCGGGCTGAGGCGCCGCCACCAATCGGGGCCCTCCGCGTCGATGGCGGCGTTGTGCCGGACGAGCTGGGCGCGCAGGGCGTTGAAGCGGGCCGCTTCGCGCTCCTTGAGGTCGGTGGTCTCGCGGGGATCGCCCTTCAAATCGTAGAGCTCGAACTCGGTGAGCCCGGCGTCGGCGAGGATCTTCCAGTCGTCGACGCGCATCGCCACCTTGGCATTGGGCGCCATATGCAACCGCCAGAAGAGCGGCTGCGGGCGGTCGACCCGCGTCGCCTTGCCTTCGAGAACGGCGAGAACGTTGACGCCGTCGATCACGCGATCCGATGGCACGCGTGCTCCGCCCAGGGCGAGCATCGTGGGGAACATGTCGCTCCCGATCACGGGCACGTCACTCGTGGTGCCGGCGGGAATCCGGCCGGGCCAGCGCACGAGGCCGGGCACGCGGATGCCGCCCTCGTGCAAGTCGCGCTTGCGGCCGCGCAGGCCACCGGAGGAGCCGCGGCCCGGCGTCTTGATGCCGTCGCCCTCGGGACCGTTGTCGGACGTGAAGAAGACAAAGGTGTTGTCGGTGAGCTTCTGCTCGTCGAGGGCCCGCATCAGGTCGCCGAAGGCGTGGTCCATCTGCGTGACGTTGGCGTGGTGCTCGCGCTGCACGTCGTCGTTGAGATCCGGATACAGCGCCTTGAACGCCGGGTCCGACTTGATCGGGTAGTGCGGCTCATGGGTCCAGACCGCGAGGAAGAACGGTTTCGCGGGATCGCGCTTTTCCCGGAGCCAGGTGATGGCTTCGCGGGCGACGAGCGGGGCCGAGTAGCCCTCGAGCCGGCCGGCCGGCTGGCCGTTGCGCACGAAGTTCGTGGGGTTCTCGTGCGTGGGCGCGGCGTTGTTCTGCGTGCCCAGCCACCAGTCGTAGCCGTGGTCGCCGGGCTGCGGTTGGCTCGCGTGGTTGAACCGGCCGTTGAGATGCCACTTGCCGCTGTGACAGGTCCCGTAGCCGGCGCCGCGGAGGAGTTGCGGGAGCGTGATCTCGCTCGTGCGCAAGTGCACCTCCGAGTTCTCCGCGATCCAGGTGTAGACGCCGTTGCGGTGCGGCGTCCGCCCGGTGAGCAGCGCGGAACGGGAGGGACTGCACACGGCGCTGGCGGCGTAGGTCTGGGTCAGGCGCACGCCCTGGCGGGCGAACGCGTCGAGATGCGGGGTCTTGATGACCGGGTGGCCGTAGCAGCCGAGGTCGCCGTAGCCGAGGTCGTCGGCGAGGAACAGGATGATGTTCGGCGGCCGGGCGGCGGCGCCGGAGACGGAGGCGCACGTGACGAGGCCTAGCAGCAGGGTGAACAGGCGGAGGACGCAGGGGTTCATGCGGGACGTCCATCACGCACGGTGACGGGTGAAACTGCAATGCTGTCCTGGGAACGATGAAACGGACGCATCCTGGTGCTTGGAGATGGGGATGCGGCGCCCTCGCCGCGTTGGCCCGACCGCG
>JBEIHL010000442.1:0-4204 GCA_040381375.1 Opitutaceae bacterium | reverse complement strand
TGGCGTTGGGGCGGAGGCCGGCCAAGCGGGCCCGACGAGAAGGGCGCAGGCGAGGCACCACGGCAGCGTTCTCATGGAGTCGAGGTTTCCATGCCGGACCGAGAGTGGCAAGCGGGACCAGGGCGCGCGCCGAGGGCGACGTATTTTTGGGGCTTGAAGGTGCGCCACTCGCGTGACTTTAAGACGGCTAGTGCCCCCGCAGAACGCAGACTATGGACGCTGGTTCGCCGAAGAGGTGCGGCCCCACGAGCCGGGATTGCGCTCCTGGCTGCGGCGGCGGTTTCCCGCACTGCAGGATGTCGATGACGTGATCCAGGATGCTTACGTCCGGCTGATTCGGGCCAAGAGCGCGGGCCGCGTCGGGTGCGCGAAGTCGTACCTCTACTCCATCGCCCGCAATGCGGTGCTCGATCGCTACCGGCACGAGCGGGTCGTGCTGATGGAGCGGATGACAGAAAACGGCGAGTTGTCGGTCTTGGATGATGAGCGCCATGGCGCTGACGCCGTTTGCCATGACGAAGAACTCGCCCTGCTCGCCGAAGCGATCCAGTCCCTGCCCGAACGCTGTCGGGAAATCCTGGTCTTGCGCAAAGTCCACCGGCTTTCCCAGCGCGAGATCGCGCAGCGGCTCGGCATTGCGGAGAACACGGTCGCCGCCCAGGCCTCGATCGGCGTCCGACGCTGCATCGCCTTTTTTCGCGAACGCAACGTGAAGCGTTGAACCGTCCGAATCCTCAACCCCGCCCATGCCGTCCGCTGGAGAACCCCCGTCACCCTCCGACAATCCCCGACGCGAGGCCGAAGCTGCGGCGGCCGACTGGCTGATCGCCGCCGATCGTGGCTGGACGGACGCCGAGCGCCGCGATTTCGAACGCTGGCTTGCGGCCGATCCGCGGCACGCAGCGGCCTGGGCCGAGGCGGAACAGATGTGGACGCGGCTTGATCGGGCCGAAGAACTGCTCGTAACGGTGCAGGCGCCGGCGCGCCCATTTGCGCCGCCCCGGCGCCTCATGGCTATGGCGGCGGCGGCGGTGGTGGCGCTTGCCGCCGTTTTGGGCTGGCGCGCGACCCAGGAAGAGGCGGGCCGGCCGGCGCGGGTCGTGCACCTGCAGCCGCGGGTCGAGACGCTGGCAGACGGAACCGAGGTCGAGCTCAACGCGGACGCAGAAATCCGGACCGAGTTTACGCCCGGCCTCCGCCGGGTCCGGCTGGTTCGAGGCGAGGCGCATTTCAAGGTGAGGAAAAATCCGGCCCGCCCATTCGAGGTCGACGCCGGTGGCGTGGCGGTCCGGGCGCTGGGCACGGCCTTCAACGTCCGGCTCGCGGAGAATCGCGTCGGTGTGCTCGTCACCGAGGGCCGGGTGGAGGTGGTCGCCGCGACCGGAACCGCGCCCGTCGGGATGGCGCCCGTGGCCGCCTCCGTACTTGAGTTGGGGCAGCAGGTCATCGTGCCGGTCGCCGGAATCGACCAGCCGGCCATAACGACCCTGACGCCCGCCGAAATGGAGCAATCACTCGCGTGGCTGGGGCTGCGGCTTAGATTTGAGGACATGCCGCTCGTCGACGTGGCGGCGGAGTTCAATCGGTTCTCGGCGCCGCGCGCGCGGCCGCGCCTGGTGGTCGACGAGTCGGCGGCGCGCGTTCTTTTCGCTGGCACGTTCCGGGCGGACAATGTCGATGTTTTCCTGCGTTTTCTCGAACGGGGCTTCGGGGTGAAGGTCGAGCCGCGCGGGGACGGCACGATTCTCCTGCGGCAGGGTCCGTAGGCGGCGCGGGAGCACAATGTGAGTTTTCTTTGGGACGGCTCTAACAGAGATTCCAGGTTGGGGCGTCTAGTAATCGAGCGCGCATTGTCTTGCGCGTCGAATTCCCACCCGTCCCATGCGTTCCTCGCTGTGTCACCGACTTCACTGTCACTCTGCGGAGAAGATTCTCCTGCGTCCGTGCGGCGCTTCCTGCATCTCGTCCTGTTCGCAGTCATGAGCCTTTCACTCTGCCCTGCCGGTCTTCGGGCTGCGGAAACGGCCCGTTCCTTCGCCATCCCTGCCGGTGATGCGCGCACCACGCTCACCCAGTTCATCGAGCAGTCGGCTGAGCAGATCGTCTACTCGCCGCAGATCGTGCGGGGTATACGAACCAACGCAGTCTTGGGCCGGTTCGAGCCGTCCGCGGCGCTGCGCCAAATGCTCGCGGGCACCAGCCTCGTCGTGCTGCACGACGAATCCACCGGTGCGCTCAGCCTGGCGAGGGAGGAGTCCACTCCGCCCGCGCCCGCGACCCCGACCGCCGGCGCGCCTGGCCCGCTCGCGCCGTCCGTTCGCCGCGGTGCGTTCGCGGCGATGGCGGCATGGCTGGGGCTCGCCTTTGCGCCGCTTGAATCGGCCCGGGCCGCGGAGACGCCCCCGGCTGCAGCCCCTGCCGCCGAGGCGACCAGTGTCCTGCAGGGCCGAGTCAGCAATGCGGCGACCGGCAATAACCTGCAGGGGGCGATCGTGCGCCTCGAGGGCACCGCATACGAAACTCTGACCGAACGCGGCGGCACCTACGAGCTGCGCGTCCCGGCCGGGGACTATTCGCTCGTCGTGACGTACACAGGTCTCGACGCGGAGCGCACCACGATCGCGGTCCCGCGCGGCGCGCGGGTGCGCCGGGATATCGCTCTGACGGCGGACATTTATAAAATGAACCCGTTCACCGTTACCGGCGAGCGCGAAGGCAACGCCCTGGCGATCACGCTGCAGCGCGAGTCACTGGGCGTGCGGAATATCGTCTCGACCGATGCGTTCGGCGCGCTGGCGGGCAATCCTGCCGATCTGCTCATGCGGCTGCCCGGCGTCGAGGGCACCTCGACCAGCGGTGACACGCGCTATATTCGCATCCGTGGCATGCATGAGTCGCTGAGCAGTGTGACGGTCGATGGCAACCGCGTCGCCTCCGCCAACGGTGCCGGCACCGACCGCGTGATGGAATTTCATCCGACCGGCGCCGACTCCATCGAACGCATCGAAGTCGTCAAGTCGCCCACGCCGGACATGGACGGCGACTCGATCGGCGGCGCGGTGAACATGGTGAGCAAGTCCGCGTTCGACCGCGCCCCGGGCCGCCGGATCACGGGGTCGGTTGGCGGCATCTGGCGCCCGCTCGGCCGGCACGATCCGATCCACGAGAACTTCACCTTCTCCTACTCGGAGGTCTTCGGCGGCCGGCTCGGCGTGGCGTTCAACTTCGCCAGCCGCGTCCACGGCACGCCCGAGGACATCAACAACGCCGGCTGGCAGACGCTCGCGAACGGCGTGACCGGGCCGCGTTTCAACAGCTCGTTTTCCTTCGAGAATCTTCAGTATTACGACCGCTCCGGCCTGGGTGGCGGCCTGAAGCTCGACTACAAACTGCAGGAAAACCAGCGCGTCTACGTCAACCTGAAGTGGGACCGCTACGAGGAGCACGCCTTCGCCTACGGTGGCGCGTTCTCGACCACGGCGTCGCTGGCGACCGTCGACGCCGCAGGCAACCCGACCGGCGGCGGCGGCATCTTGCCGGGCTACAACAACCAGACTACCGTCTGGCGCGGCAACTCGACGCTCGCCAACGGCACGCCGCTCGCCGCGCCGAGCGCGCTCAACACCTACACGCGCACCACCGAGCGCAAAAACACCATCGCCCAGGTCACGATTGGCGGCGAGCACCGCTTCCCCGGGCTGCTGGTCGACTGGAACGGTTACCAGTCCCGCGCCAAAGTCGGCTATCCGGGCAACAAGCGTTTCGACCTGTTCACCCGCGGCTTCGGCCTACAGATCGACCGGCTCGACGAACCCTACTATCCGTACGTGCGCCAGACTTCGGGACGTGCCTTCACCGACATCGCGAGTTACGACAACCCGACCAGCAACACCTATACGATCAACCTGCGGAAGACCGCCTGGGATCAGTACCGCGGCTTCTCGGCCAACGCGAAAAAGGACTTCGCCACCGTGGTGCCGTCTTCCTTGAAGATCGGATACCGCTATCGCGGTCAGCAGCGCGACGGCGTCAACACCGCCCACCGCGGCAACTACATCGGCCGCGACGGCGTGATCGGTCTCAATCCCGCCACGGGCCTGAACGACGACAATCTCGCCCAGTTCGTGCTCCCCCTCAACGACCCGGCGGTGCGCTATTCCAAGCGGTACAACCGCTATCCGCGGCTGCCGTTTCCGCGGCGCAT
>JBEIHL010000441.1:0-4204 GCA_040381375.1 Opitutaceae bacterium | reverse complement strand
GTAATGGACTGGCGCCTTGAGTAGCCTCCCGTGTTCTTTGCACTGAGGTCGTTCTTTGCCTCCGTCACGACCGGGCCGCGTGGTCCGCGTGACGCCGGCAGGGAACTGCAGAAGTGACTGCATGGCAACAGGGGATCCTTCCCCGTTGCGGTGGTCGTCCCTTCCCATGCCTCCCTTCCCTCCCTTCGCCGCGGTCGCCTCCGAGTTCGGAAGTGATGGGGCGAAGCTCACGCGGGAACCGGGGCGCCGGACGATCTCAGTTTGCCTCACCCACTACGATCGGCCGGAGAAGCTGCGGGCGTCCCTGGCATCGCTCGCGGAACAAACCTTGCGACCGGATGAAGTGCTGGTCTGGGACGACTGTTCGCCCCGTGATCCGGCGGCGATCGTCCAGGCGTTTCGGCCCCGCTTTGCCCGGCTCGTTTATCACCGCAACGAACGGAATCTGGGCATGCCGGGAAATCTCAACGCGGTGGTGGCGCAGGCTTCGGGCGACTACATCGCCAACCTGCACGATGCGGACATCTTTCATCCCCGGTTGCTGGATCGGTGGCGCTCCGCCCTCGATGCGTATCCGACGGCTGGATTCGTCTTCTGCCGGGTCGGGGCGCGGAACGCGGAGCAGGAGCGGAGACTGCGGGCCTGTCCGGCGTTCATCCCGGGTCGGGAGTTCAACCGGCGCTATTTTCTCAACGCGTGGCGCGGCAGTTCACCAGTGTGGGGTACGGTGATGGCCCGCCGGTCGTTCTATCGACAGCTCCTGCCCTTCGACGCACGTTACGGGTGCGTGGCCGACGTCGACATGTGGATGCGGTTTTGCGCCGCGGCCGACGTCGCGTTCGTGAACGAGGTGCTGATCGAAGCCGACTCGTCCTCGCATTTCGTGCGCGGGGTCAACTGGCCGCTGGTGCACGCGCTGAGGCGCCTGCACGCGCGAAACGTCGCCGGGTTTGCCGCTGGTGCGCCGGCGCGCGGCCCCATCTGGTGGGCCCGGCACGCGGCGGTGTTCGCCTGGCTGTATGGGCTCTGTCTGGTGTCGCTCGTCCGGCGGGGACGCTGGGCGGAGGTGGCGGGTGCGTGGCGGCCATCCAAGGGAGCGATCGCCTGAGCATTCGATCCAAAGCTGTGATCGGAAGAACCTCGATTTCAGAGCCGAGTGGCGTTCTGCCGGGAATGGAGGCGGCTCCGGCGGTGTGGCCGAGGGTTCGGCGCTGGAGCCTGAAGCTCGGCGAGTTCCTCCTCGCGCAGGGTGTGCTGCAGATCCTCATGGCCGTAGGTGGCTTCTTGCTGCTGCGCTGGATGCCGGTCGAGGAGTATGCGCGATTCACTTTGGCGTTTGCCATCCAGTCCGCGATGATCGCGATCGCCGATATCGGTTTCTCCGGCGCTATCGTTCCCCTGGTCGGCCGCCGCACCGGTGAGCCGGCCACGATCGGAGCCTACATCGCTGGCGCGCGACAACTTCGCCAGTGGCTCCTGCCTTTTGTCTTGGTCGGTGGATTCCTGGCGTTTCTGCTGCTAGGCCGGCGACAGGGTCTGGAATTTGCCCACCTGGCGGTCCTATTCCTCATGGTTGCGGCGACCGTGTGGACCAACGCGGTGTCGGTCCTGAACGGCGCCCCCTTGGTCATCCGGCAGGACTTGCGCTTCCTGCAGGTCATTCAGAACGGCATGGGGGCTTTGCGGATCACCGGTTACGCGCTGGGTCACGCGGTTGGCATTCTCGGGAGTGTTTTTGCGCTCGGACTCAACACCCTGCTCAATGGCGGACTCGCCGGTTTGCTCCGACGCCGGGCGCGACCCCATGTCGACGAACCCGAACGCAACGCGCCGAGCGCGATCTCCGCTCGCAGCGAGATTCTGCGGTTCATTCGCCCGCAGGTTCCCATCCTGATTTTCAATGCGCTGCAGGGGCAGATTATCATCTTCCTCGCTTCGATGTTCGGTCGCGGCGGCAGCCTGGCGGAAACTGGCGCCCTGACGCGGCTCAATCTGATTTTCGCGGTGACGCCGTATTTGATGGGCTGGGTCGTCCAACCCTACTTTGCCTGTATCGAGTCGCGCTTGGTAGTCCGTCGGTTCTGGCAAATCGCCGGCGCCGGTTTTCTGATCCTCTCCTGCGTGCCGCTCGCCGGTTGGGTCCTTCCCGAACCATTCCTCTGGCTGCTCGGCCCGTCGTACAGCCACCTTCGCGCGGAAGTGGCTCTCCTCCTTTTGGGCGGATCGCTTGGAGCGGCGGTCGGGCTGGTATCGACCTTGCTTCTCGCCCGGCGCTGGGTGTTCGCCGATGCGATTATCTGGATCGGACTTCTCACGGTTGGATGCCAGGCGGTCGCCGTCGCTTTCGGCGATGTGAGCCGGCCGAGTGGGGCGCTCGGAGTGATGATCTGCGGCAACGCCGGCAGCCTAATCGCCTACGTGATCCTGGCGGTGCGGGGACAGCGGAATGAAACGAAGGTGGCCACGTGAAGCTGACCTCCCTGTGGACGCTGCGACGGATGCAGCATCAGGTCTTTCGACAGATCGTCGAGGAGTGGGAAGATGATTTCGCTGCGGAACTCGGATTGCCGTTGCGGGACGTGAGTGGCTGTGAAAAGCGGGCCAACGGCAGGTTCGGTGTCCTGCGGCGGCGATTCCCGGCGGTAGTCCTGCCGTGGGACGACGGCGGCCGGGTCACGTCGCCGCGCGGCTGGAATTGCGCGCTGGCTTTACTGATTTGGCCACCCGGCCATGGTTGCGGCGGCCCGATCCGCGCTGGCGCCGCTCGGCCTGCACCTGCTGGGACGGTTCGCCGAGTGGGAGTATCACATCATGGACAAGTGCATGGAGTCGGCGACGGCGCTCGCGCTTGCCAGGGGCTGGCATTCCTCGCCGCGGTCCGACCTCGTCCCGGAGGTCGCGTCGTGAACGTGCGTGCGTTTATCAAATCGCGGTTTACCCGGCGCGGGGTGTGGGTGGCGCGGAAGACGAGCGTGCTGCATGAGCTGCACCGCTTTTCCCGCGGGAAACGCCGGCTTTCTCTCATGAGGCGCGCTCATTCACGTGGAAATGTGAATTTCGTCCTGCGACCGCGAAGACTCCATGCGGAAAGAACTTTTTTATAAACCGCATCTACTGCTAGCACGCTTGGCTGAAATTGCGGAGCAGCGAGCCCGGTTGCGGCGCTTGCGAGGCACGTGTGCGCAGAACCTAACCCACTATCACGTGGACTCACTTGAGCTGATCGAAATTGCGGCGCAGGCAGGGGCGAAGGTGTTCTATGATGTTGGCGCCAACGTAGGAAGTTGGGCGCTCCTCTGCCGCGCACTGGTTCCCGAGAGCACGATCGTGGCCTTCGAGCCGCTTGCGGCGCACTGCGAAAAATTTCACGCGGCCATGTCCGGTTTCGACCATGTGCGGCTATTCGAAATCGCGCTGGGCGAGCGCGACGAATCGCGCCCGCTGCACGTCACCAGCTTCTCCGATGCCAGCAGCCTCTTGCCGCTCTCGGCGGCGGGGGCGGATCTGTTTAGCCTGAAAACCATCGAGAGTGTGAGGGTACCTGTCGATTCGCTTGACCATGTCTTGTCCGCCGAATCGTTGCCCCAACCCGACCTGATCAAGCTCGATGTCCAAGGCTTCGAATTGGCGGTTCTGAAGGGCGCGTCCGCAGTTCTCGAGCGCACGGAATGGGTGCTCGCCGAGGCAAGCTTCCGTACTTTCTATAACGGCCAAGTGCTTTTCTCGGAGCTCGCGGGATTTCTTGGCCGGTCGGGATTCGAGGTTCATGCTTTTGGCCACTCCATGCGCATCGGACGTCCGCTCGACCAAGTCGACGTACTATTCGGGCGGATCGATCGGGATCGTCGATGAGGATTTTTTCCGCCGTCCGCCATGCCAGTGATCCGCGCCGCTACTATGGCGGACTGTGGAGCGCTAATTTCTATCCGGCATTGCGGCTGCTTGGGTGCGAAATTCTCGAATCTCAAACGGATCTCATGCCGGCCAGTCGCTTCATGCACATCGCGAGCGACTTCACCGCCGGGGAAAAAGAATGCCGCGCCCGGCTCACGGAGCGCATCTTGGCGGAACTCCAGTCGGCTCACCGTGAGCGCCCGGTAGACCTTTTCCTGTCCTATTTCTATAACGCCCATTTCGATCCTGCGGGTTTTGCGGAGGTGCGTCGGTTGGGGATTCCAACCGTGAATTTTTATTGCAATAGCAT
>JBEIHL010000440.1:0-4209 GCA_040381375.1 Opitutaceae bacterium | reverse complement strand
GATCCTCTCTGTCATCCGCCTCGCTTCCCTCCTGCTGCTGTCTTCCGCGGCGGCATTCGCCGGTCTGGCCGAACGCTACATCGACGCCCAACTCAAAGTCGTCCGCACCCTTGAGACGAAAGTGGATGCGATCGTCGGCGCGGCCGACGAGAGCGCCACGCGACTCGTTGCCGGCGGGAACCTCTACCTGTCCGGTGAGCCCGGCATGATCTCGGAGCTGCTCAGTCGCGCGGGCGGCCTCAGCGGCGCGAAGGGCCTGCCGCTCGACAAGCCGCTGCCGGCCCTCGGGCGAAACGACGTCATTCTCGTCGCCGACTACGGCACGCCGGGCAAGCTGGCCGAGGCCCTGAAGAAACTCGGGTCCGAGGCGCTCGTGATCGTGTTCGTCTCGGCCGAGCACCCGCTGCTGCGCGGATCGGCCGCCGCCAACGTGCGTATCATTCCCGTGGATATTCCACTCGACAGCCGGATGTTGAAGCCGGCCGGCGGCGAGCCGCTCATGCCCCTGGCCCCGCCGGCACTGGCCACGGCCCAGTGGACCTACGTCGCGGAACTGCTCGGGGCGACCCGGCGGCAGGGACGGCAGCTTTCGATCTACCTCAGCATCTTCCTCGACGAAGGCCGGGCGCGATTCGAGCGCACCCGCGGTTTGCTCTTCGACCCTACCCTGCGTCCGGCGGCGGTGCCGCGCGGCGAGTATGCGCGCACGTTTCTCAACCATACGCGGCTGTCGCTGGAGATGATCCGCACCCGCGAGCTTTCTCATCTGCGCCGGGCGGCCGCGTGGGTGCGGGAGGCGAATGCTGCGGGGAAGCAGGTCGTGCGCAGCCTCATCGGGCATCTGCCGCCGATCGAGGCGGGGCACTACGGGGACGCGAAGCTCTTTGCGAAGACGCAGCAGCTCGCCGGAGAAAAGGGGGTGGCGTGGGTGAAGGAGAACGTGCGCGGCGGCGACGTGATCCTGTTCGTGGCCTATCGCGATGAGGATGCGGTGACGGCAGCGGCCCATGCGCTCGGCGCGCGCACCATTGCGCTCACCTCGGTTGCCGCCGGCATCGATCAGTCCCGCAGCGCGCGGCACCTCCACATCAACCAGCATTGGCCGGTGAACGACGCCGTGCTCGAAATGGAGGGCTTCGATGTGAAGGCGTGCCCGCTTTCGTTGATCGTCACGTGGTCCTGCTACCAGATCGTCGTCGGCGAGGCCGTGGCGCCATCGAATCCGAAGGAGTGAGGTCAAACATCCAGCTGAGAGTTGGTCGTCGAGAGTCGAGAGTGCGATCGTCTTGCCTCTGCTCTGCGTCAGAACTCTGCGTTCTCCGCGTCCTCCTGTGCAAAGTTCTGGACCCGTTCAATCCATACATGGCACAGGAGCCCGCGGAGGGCGCGGAGGCCTGACGCGGAGACGGCTCAGCCGGAATCATGCAGTTGAGAGTTTGAAGTTGAGAGTTGAGAGACCGATCTGCCCAGACCGTCTAACAACAAACGCCCGGGAAACTACTGCCCACCGCTTGGTTTGGCTCTCAACCCTCAACTCTCATCTCTCAACTGAATTGTCCTGGCTCAGACCTTGATTCTTTGCGTCACGTACCGCCATTCGAGGTGCTCGATCAGCAAAAGCCGTTCGTTGCGGTCGACCAGGTTGCGGATGGAATCCTCGGTCCGGAGGTGTCGTCCCAGTCGGGATGGCGCGCCCGGAGCAGGTCGCAGACGGCGTTGTGCTCGTGCGTGAACAGCGTGTGCCACAGCGAAACGCCGATCCACCAGTTGCGGGTGAAGCTGGTGACCTCGACACCCTTGGCGTCGAGCGGCAGCGTGCCCTCGGGGGTGAGGCGCAGTTTGCCCTCGATGCCGCTGCGCACCTGCTGCTGCGTGGCGAGGTCGCTGCCCTAGAGCTGCGAAGCGTCCCACCAATGCGTGACCTCGTTGATGAACGAGACCGGCATGCTCTCTCCCTCGGCCTAGCGCGTCGGGTCGGGCTGCGTTTTGCCGACGAACATTTTCGTCTGCCAGTAGCGTTGCCGCGCCGGATCGTCCGGCGGCAGCTTCCCGCGGATTCTCGAGGTTGTTCCAACTGCCGTCCGCGGTGCGGAAGTGGGAGACGCCCGCGGGCGCCGGCAGATTCGGCGGGGCGAAACCAGTGAGCTGTCCCGCCGGGTAGGTATTCTTCAGATTGCGGGCATTGAGCTGGTCGCGCATGCACGCGATCGTGATGAGGCCACGCCTGAGCGAGCGGCGGTACCAGTTGGTCCACCCGGCGTCGCGATAACCCGCCAGGCGGCCCCAGGTGGTAGTGACAGCGTGCATCGCCACGGCCACCACGGCGCCGCTCGCGTTGCCGAGCGCGGTGCGGTCGAAGTAGTGAAAGTCCGGCACGGGCACATCGAGGCGGGCGTGCGCGTTTTCGCGGGCGAGCTTCAGCATGGCGCCCCACTCCGCGTTTCCCGGCGCCAGGTGCAGCGCGGCCGCATAGTGGCGGGCGGCGTCGCCATAGGCCTCGCTGTGAAAATGGGCGACGGCCAGCAGCGCATGGCCCTCGGCATTCGGTTGCGTCGCTACTCGCGACCGCAGCGTGTCCATCGCTTTGGCGTAGCGGCGGCGCGCGATCAATTCCTGCAGTCGGCGTGAGGTGAGCCGGGCGGGAGGGTGCTCATGAGGAACCGGAAGGAAGAAAATCCCGCGCGTCGGGAGGCGGACGCGTCGGAATCAGGCGAAGCGGGAAGGCGGGACGCCGGGAGCCTGCGGTCTCTGCGGGCGAACGCAAGGCCCTCGGTGGCGTGAGCTGGGAGCGCCGAGCCCCAGCTCGGCAACACGACGTCTTGGGGTCGGGCTGGAGCCTGGCGCTCCCAGGGCTGACGCGAACGTCGCGCTTGCTCGCTCGTGAGAGGACTCGTTTTCCCGCCTACGATGAAGCGAATGTGGCTGGCGATGTCCCATCCTGGCGGTGGTCGCGCGAGGCGCGGCCTTCGCGCAAAACGCGGCCCCCAGTGACGTCGAAAAAGCGCAGGTTCTCTGTCTGATCGAGGGCACAAATCTGTTGGTCTCCGTTCCCGCCGCGGAGGGTGCGACAGGGATTAAGAAGGCGACCGCGGCCGATCAGGCGCTCATCGCGCAGGCCAGGCCCAGCCGGATCAAAACGTTCCTCGACAACACCGACCTCCGGGCGAGCATCCGGATGCTGGACCTCGACCTGGTCGAGGGCCTGACCTTCGGTGCGAAGTACAAATATCAGGTCGAGAAATCCAACCTGCGCCCGAATAGCCGGACCCCATGGATCGCGCGGTCAACCGGTTGTTCAAGGGCGCAAATTCCGCCTACACCATGGTCTCGGCCTTTCGACTGGGCGTGTTGGTCACCCGGTTGAAACGGGACGAACGCTTTCGCCGGAATTTCCTCAGCCGCGTCAACATCGATGCCGCGACGGGCCGGACCGAAGGATTCCAGCGTTGCCCGGGTGAACTACGAGAAGCTTTTGGAGCGCGTGGTGATTGCGACGAACTGACCGCCGCGGGCGCCCGTACTTCTTTTGGGAGGGGTGAACGAGTTCACCATCCCGGGTCTTGATCCTGTCCGGCGGATATCCCCTTGATTACGCCCTCACCACGGCGAGAATTTGACCCCTTAGTCTCACCCAAGCCTGAACATGCCAACCCCTCCAGCCCCCGGGGCCGCCTTCGTGCGTGCCCTGTCTTTTGCGTTGCTCGTGTGCTGCGGCACCGGGCTTTCGGCCCAGACGGCGCCGACGCCGTCCGCCCCCACCGCCGCACAGGTGGCCCAGTACGATAAGGACAAGAACGGCCGGCTCGATCCCGCGGAACTGGCCGCGCTCCAGGCCGACGAAGCCCGGTCCAAGGACACGATCACGCTGACGCCGTTCGAGGTGAGCGCCGACCTGTCCGACACCTACGAGGCGACGAACACGAACTCCGTCACCGGCACCAACACGCCGCTCAACAAGACCCCGCTCGATGCGAAGGTCTTCAACCGGCAGATGCTCGACGACATGGGGGCGGTCGACATGACCGACATGCTCTGGAAGCTCGGCGGCCTCGGGCCGGCGGTGATCAACTCCGGCGAAGACGTGCGCGGCATGGTGGAGGGCGATCGCCAGGATCCAAAGTCGATGTCGATGCGCGGCCTCCAGATCAACAATCCGCGCCGCGACGGTTTCCTGCGTTCCGACACCTCGCTGCTCGACACCTTCGACAT
>JBEIHL010000439.1:0-4213 GCA_040381375.1 Opitutaceae bacterium | reverse complement strand
CGCCGAGCTCCAGCTCGGCCCGACGGCACCAGTGCCGAGCTGGAGCTCGGCGCTCCCAGGGAAACCTCACTCGATCGGCAATCCCGCCGCCCACCGAATGCCATTGAGCAGCAGCTGCTGAAACGCGGGCTGCGCGAAATCCTCCGGGTGGCCGAGCGGGGTGAAGAACGTGCGGCCGCCGCCGACGTGCGTGAACGTCCAGGCCACGGGCTCGGCCGGAAATCCTTCGACGGTTCCGAGCAGGAGCGCCTCGGCGCCCGGTCGCAGCGGACTCACCTGGTTGAGTTCCATCTTCGAGCGGAATGGCAGGGCGACACCGCGCAAGATCGGATGGGTGGGCGCGAGCGTGGTGACGGTCGTGATGAGCTTGATCGAGCGATGACCGGAGTAGTTGCCGCCGACCACCTGGGCGTCCCATTCGGGCCACGTGGCGCTGCCGGCGGCCGGCTGCGCGCCCTTGCGCAGGGCGAACGCGTGGCTGGCGGTCGCGACGCCGACGACGGGCCGGCCGGCGGCGACGTGGCGGCGGATGACATTGAGCTGCTCCTCCGGCGGCGCGCGGCGCCACACGCTTACGAGGAGAATATCGGCGCTGGCGACGGGATCGAACTTCGCGAACCGGTGCTCCGGATTCGCCATGGCGCCGTCGGCGATGGCGACCTCGAACTGCGCGGCGAGGAAATGCGCGGCAAAGGCCGGCAGCGTGCGGTCGGTCTCGTACGATTGCCCGGCGATCAGCATGACGAGCTTCGGCCGCGGCGCCTCTGCGGCAAAGCTGGTGGTCACCGCGAAAAGAATCAGCCAGGCGAAAGGATGACGGCGCATTCGGAACGGGCGGGTGGTATCAGGACAAGCCCAGGCAGGAAAACCACGAAACACACCAAACACACGAAACGACCGGAAGCTTTCGTGTATTTCGTGTGTTTCGTGGTAACTCCCTCAGAACCATTTCTTTTTCCTGAGGTACAGGAACATCAACAAAGTGGATACGGCGGTCAGGCCGACCGCGAAAGGGTAGCCGCGCGCGAGCTCGGGCATGTGTTCGAAGTTCATGCCGTACCAGGTGCCGATGACGACGACCGGAATCGTGATCGCGGTCAGCGCGGTGAGAAACTTGATGCCCTCGTTGGCTTCGAACGCAGCCTTGTTCAGGTAAATGTCGAAGGCCATCAGCAGGCGCTCGTGGTAGCCGGCGACGGTGTCCTCGAGGCGGGCGAGATTGTCGCGCAGGTCGCGGAAGTAGGGGAGCAGCTTCGCGCGGACGAGCTTGCTGTCACCGCGGGCGAGGCGGTCGATCACGTCGCGCTGCGGTCGCACGATGGTGCGCAGCCGGGTGAAATCGTTGCGCACGTGGAGCAGCTCGTTGACGAGATTCTTCTGACCGGAAGCCTTGGACAGCACGTGCTCCTCGAGCTCCTCGAGTTCGGCGCGCAGTTCCTCGATCACGGGCGCGTAATTGTCGACGATGAGATCGATCAGGGTGTGGGCGATGCGGTCCGGTCCGCGCGGCAGCACGCCGGCATTCTTGCCGAAGCGTTCGATGAGCGTCGACACGGAGCGCAGGGGCGCGGTGTGAAACGTGACGATGTAGTCGCGGCCGAGGAACAGATCGAGTTCGGTCGTATTGAACTTGTCGGTCCGCGTGAAATCGACCGCGTGCGTCACGATGAAGAGATACTCGTCGTAATCCTCGACCTTCGGCAGCGAATTGGGGGCGACGCAGTCCTCGATCGCGAGCGGGTGAAACTGAAAGACGCCCTCGAGGATCGTCTTGATTTCGTCCGCGGTGGGGTGGTCGAGATCCACCCAGAGGATCAGCCCCTTGTCGGAGCGCACGAGCCGCAGCGCCTCAAGTTCGAGGTCCTGGCCGACCAGCTTGCCGTCGCTGAAGATGAACGAGCGGATCATAGAGTACCGGAGGCGAGAGGCTAGAGGCGAGGGGCGAGAGGAGCAAAGCAGACGTCGAGCAGACGAGGGAAATCTGGTTGGGTTGCCTCTCGCCCCTCGCCTCTCGCCTCGCGCCTACAGTCCGAGCTTCGCCTCGGCCGCGGCGATCGCGGCGATGAAGTCTTCGGGCGTTTGGGCGTTCAGGAAGGTGGCGCGATCGGCCGGGTCCTTCAGGATTTTGCAGAGGGCGCTGACGACGGCGAGGTAGTCGCCGGGCTTGGTCTTCGGGGTGCCGAGGACGAAAAAGAGGCGGACGATCTCGCCGCTGGCGTCGAACGGAATGCCAACCTCGGCGCGGCCGACGGCCAGCACGATCTTCTTCACGTGTTCGGTCCGCGCGTGGGGCAGGGCGACGGCGTTGCCGAGGCAGGTGGTGTCGAGTCGATCGCGGGCCAGCAGTTCGTCGTAAAAGGCCGGGAAGTTGGCGACGTCGGGATGCGTCTCGAGCTGGCGCGCTATTTCATTCAGCGCCGCCGTGCGCTTCGTGCTCTGCACGTGAAGCAAGATGCGCGAGGGATCGAGAAGCGAAGTGATGCGGCCGGCCATGCGTCGAAGGAAAGACAGAGAGCGAACCGGGCCGAGTGATGGCAAGGTTGGAGTTTCCGCGGTGGTAACTTCCACCCTGGGGTGGAATGCAAACGCAGCAACCGGCGGGGCCAGGCCACCCCGCCGGCACCGAGTTGATTGACGATCGCCTGGAGGCGCTTGCTCAGCTCGTCGGCTCGATGATGGGGATCTCGGCATTCGCTGCCTGCTCCTCGTCGGTTTCGACGATGAGTGCGATGCTCAGCAGCTTGTCACCGGGTTCAAGGGTCACGAGCCGCACGCCTTTGGCGCCGCGATTAGTTTCGCGGATGCCGTTGACGGGGCAACGGATGCTCTGGCCCTTGGCGGTGAGCAGCATGACCTCGTCCTCGTCGCGCACGCTCAAGGCGCCGGCGAGTCGGATTGAGCCGTCTTCGGGCAGATCCATCGCCCACACGCCGCTGCCGCCGCGATTGATGAGACGGTAGTCCTCGAAGCGCGTGCGCACGCCGAGGCCGGCTTGGCTGGCGACGAGGAACTTAGCCTGATGGTTCACCACTTCGATCACCTGAAGGAAGTCGCTGGCGAGCTTGAAGCGCATGCCGGTGACACCACCGGTGGCGCGGCCGGTGGGACGAAGGAGTTCCTCGCCGGATTCGGCATCGCGTTCGCGGAAGCGGACGGCGAGACCCTGGTTGGAAACGAGGATCAGCTCGTCGTTGCCCGTGGTGAGGACGGTGCCGATCACGGTGTCGCCCTCCGCGAGGTTGATGCCGATGAGGCCGCCTTCGCGCTGGGCGTTCACGTAGTCGGAGAGTGCGCTCTTCTTGATCGCGCCCGACTGCGTGGCCATGACGAGGAAACGATCGTCGACGAAATCTTTCACGCACAGCATCGAGGCGATCTTCTCGCCCTCGGCCAGGCGCAGGAAGGACGAGACGGACTTGCCCTTCGAGGCGCGGGTGCCCTCGGGCACGTCGTACACCTTCTTGGCGTGGCACTGGCCGTGGTTCGTGAAGAAGAGGATGAAGTCGTGCGTGCTCGCGGTGAACAGGTGTTCGACGAAATCGTCCTCATAGGTTTCGGCGCCGATGACGCCCTTGCCGCCGCGTTTCTGCGAGCGGTAGTCGGCGACGCGCGTGCGCTTGATGAAGCCCACGTGGGAGACGGTGAGCACGCAGCCCTCGTTGGGGATGACGTCCTCCATCCGGAAGTCACCCGCCGCGCCGACGATCTCGGTGCGCCGCGGCGAAGAGTACTTCACCTTCATCTCGAGCAGCTCCTTCTTGATCAGGTCGAGCAGCTTCGTCTCGGAGGCGAGGATGCTGCGGAGCTCGTCGATCAACTTCATCAAATCGAGGTACTCGGCCTCGATCTTGCCGCGCTCGAGCCCGGTGAGTTGATACAGGCGCAGCTCGAGGATGGCATCGGTCTGCCGCTCGGAGAGCGGGTACTTCGCCATCAGCCGCTGCTTGGCCTCTTCGCGGTTGGCGGACGCGCGGATGATTTTGACGAAGTCGTCGAGGTTATCGAGGGCGATGATGTAGCCCTCGAGGATGTGGGCGCGGTCCTCGGCCTCGCGGAGGCGGAATTTGGTGCGGCGGGTGACGACATCGCGGCGGTGCTCGATGTAGCACTCGATGAGCTCCTTGATGTTCATCTGCTTGGGCCGCTTCTTGTCGAGGGCCGGCAGGGTGACGCCGAAGGAGGATTCGAGCGCGGTCTTCTGGAACAGCTGGTT
>JBEIHL010000438.1:0-4234 GCA_040381375.1 Opitutaceae bacterium | reverse complement strand
CCCGGGCCGCCCCCCCCCCCCCCCCCCCCCCCCCCCCCCCCCCGGCCGCCCCCCCCCCCCGCTCCCAGAAAGCATCCGGAACGAGACTCGGAAAACATGCCGACACGAAATCGCCACCTGCGCTTGCCTGCAAGAACCGGCTCGTTCAACTCGAACCATGCGCCCCCGATTCTGCTCCGCCCTCCTCCCCTTCCTGTTCATCACCGGCTCGGCGTTCACCGCCGACCTCGCCCCGCTGCGTCAGGCCCTGACGATGCACGCCAGTTTCGACGGCCGCTTCGAAGCGGACTTCTCCCGCGGAGATCGCGCGCTTTATCTGGCCGGCGGCGGCACCAGCGGTCCGGCGAAGGAAAGCGACACGCTCAAAGTGACGCGTGACGGCGGCAAGTTCGGCGGCGCGCTGCACGTGACGAAGAAAAATCCGGTCCGCCCCTTCTTCAAGGGACCGGGCATTCTCGACTACAAGGCGGCGAACTGGGGCGGCGCGGTGTCCGTCTGGCTGCGGATTTCACCCGATGAAGACCTCGAGCCCGGCTACTGCGACCCGGTGCAGATCGTCGGCGGCGACTCGAAGAAGGGCTTCATGTTTCTCGAGTGGTCGAAGGATGAGACCCCGCGGCACTTCCGCTATGCGATCCGTCCGCTCTTCGAGATCTGGAATCCGAAGAACATCGACTGGGCGAAAATGACCGACGAGGAGCGCCCGATGGTGCAGGTGAAGCGCGCGCCCTTCTCGCGCAGCAAGTGGACGCACGTCGTGTTCACCTGGGATCGGATCAACGCCGGCAAGGCGGGTGTCGGCACGCTCTACATCGACGGCAAGAACCAGGGCAGCATCAAGAACTGGGATCTCACTTTGGGGTGGGACGCGGAAAAAGTTCAGCTCGTGCTCGCCGCCGCCTACGTCGGGCACATGGACGAACTCGCCGCCTTCAACCGCGCCCTGACCGACGCCGAGGTCATGCAGGTGTACAACCTGCGCAACGGCATCGCGGATTTGCGGTAGCGACTCCCCTCTGGGAGCGCCGAGCCCCAGCTCGGCCCATGGCGCATACAAGCCGAGCTGGAGCTCGGCGCTCCCAGGAGAAAATCAAGCCGGCGTGACTTCCCAGCCCGGCCGATAGCTCTTCGTCAGGAGCGCATTCCCAGCTTCGCTGTTGGTGAAGCGCAGGCTGGCGGAGTCCCATTTCAGCATCGAGGGCTCCTTCACGACATTGGAACCACGCTGCGGCGGCGGCGGCGGCACGGCGCGCGTGGCGACGTTACCGAGCTGCACCGTCTCGGCCAGCGGGCCCGCGTAGTCGAAGCCGTCCGTGGTCTTCATGCCCGCCAGGATCGCGTCGATAAACCGGTGGTAATGGTTCAGCCCCTTGATGTCCTTCGGGTAGGCGAAACCCTGGTAGTCTTCCATCGGGTACAGCCGCGGACCGCCGACGTGCGCCAGCACCATGTTGCCCTTTTCACCGATGAACAGCGATCCGTTCTTGGGCAGGTCGAGCTCCGCCGGCATTTTCGCCAGCTTGCGTTCCGGACGAAGCCCGCCGTCGGTCCAGGTCACCTTGATCGTCGACCCGGCCGTGAATTCCGTGCCGGGAAAAACATAACGGATCGTCTGCGCCGTCGGCCAGACATGGCGGTTGACGCCGGTATTGTCCGCGCCGATGGAAATCGGCGCCTTGATCCCGAGCGACGTGAAGACCGGGTCGAGAATGTGACAACCGAAGTCCCCGAGACCGCCGCCCCCGAAATCCTGCCAGTCGCGCCAGGCGAACGGATGGTAGAGCGGGGCGTAGGATCGTTTGGGTGCGCCGCCGAGCCAGAGATCCCAGTTCACTTCCTTCGGCACCGGAGTCGCCCCCGCCGGCGGCTCGAGGAGGCGGGTCCGTTCATTGCCGGTATAGAGCAGCCACGAGTGCACCTCCTTGACCTTGCCGATGGCGCCCTCACGGATCAGCCGCGTGGCCATGCGGTATTCGACCGCCGAGTGGATCTGGTTGCCCATCTGTGTGACGAGGCCCTTCTTCGCGGCCCACAACTGCATTTGCCGGCATTCCCAGACGGTGTGCGCGAGCGGTTTCTGGCAGTACACGTGCTTGCCGCGTTTCATCGCCTCGATCGAGGCGAGCGCGTGCATGTGGTCGGGCGTGGCGACATCGACCGCGTCGAGCGTGTCGCCGAGTTTTGAATACATCTCGCGGAAGTCCGCAAAGTGCGGCACGCCCGGGATCAGTTTGTCCGCCTTCTCAAACGCGCGGGTGTCGATGTCGCAGAAGCCGACGTATTTCACCTTCTCGTGCTGGAAGAAATTATGCAGGTCGCCGTAGCCCTTGCCGTTCACGCCCACGGTGGCGATTTGCACCCGGCTGTTGAGGTTCGCGCCCCGGACGAGGGCCGGGACCCCCACCGCGGCGCCGGCTACCAGGGAACTCTTGAGGAAGGCGCGGCGGGTCGTAGTCGGGGCAATTTTCATGGGCAAATCGGGGTTAGCTCAGCGTCCTGCGCCCATCCGCGAGGTCAAGCCCGCGCTCCCGCGCCAGCGCCGCGAGTTGCGCCTTGGCAGGGCGGTCAACGCACGTTCAGATTCCCCCCGCTCGGACTCACCCCATGCCCCGGACACCCCATTTTTTCCGGCACCTTGCGCCCTTGCTGGGCGGGCTTGCCTTCGCGCCGATGGCGTGGACCCAGCCGGCCACGCCCGCCATCGACTTCGCCCGCGACATCCGGCCGATCCTCGCCGGCAAGTGCTACGACTGTCACGGGACCGAGAAGCCGAAAGGTGGCCTGCAACTCACGACGCGGGCCAACGCCCTGCGCGGAGGCGAGACCGGGGAACCCGCCTTCATTGCCGGCGCCAGTGCGCGGAGTCAGCTCATCCAACGGATCACGACCACGGACGAAAACGACGTGATGCCGCAAAAGAGCGAGCCGCTGAAACCGGCCGAGGTGGCGCTGCTTCGCCGTTGGATCGACGAGGGCGCGAACTGGCCGGACGACCTGAAGCATTGGGCGTACGTGAAACCGGTTCGTCCAGCGGTCCCGGCGATCAAGGACACACCGGCGCGCATCCGCAGCCCAATCGACGCCTTCGTCCTCGCCCGCCTCGAGCAGGCCGGGCTCAAGGCGTCCCCGCCCACCGACAAACCCCGGTGGCTGCGCCGCGTTTCGCTCGACCTGATCGGCCTGCCGCCCACGCCGGCGGAGATCGACGCGTTCGTCGCGGATACCCGTGACGGGGCGCACGAACGCGTCGTCGACCGGCTGCTCGCCTCGCCCCACTACGGCGAACGCTGGGCGCGGCCCTGGCTCGATCTCGCGCGCTACGCCGACTCGCACGGTTTCCAACGCGATGACTTGCGCGATCTCTGGCCATATCGCGACTGGGTCATCCGGGCGATGAACGCCGACCTGCCTTTCGATCAGTTCACGGTCTGGCAACTCGCGGGCGACCTCCTGCCCGAGGCGCGCGGCGCCGGAGGCAAACCGGCGAGCCTCGATCCGTTGATCGCCACTGGCTTTCACCGTGCCGCGCCCACCAACGTAGAGGCCGGCACCGATCAGGAGGAAGGCCGCGTGAACCAGGTCTTCGATCGCGTCAACACGACCGCCGCCGTGTGGCTTGGCACCACGCTGGAGTGCGCGCAGTGTCACAACCACAAGTACGATCCCTTTTCGCAAAAGGACTACTACCAGCTCTTCGCCTACTTCAACCACACGCCGCGCGAGACGGACTTCACGACGCCCAAGGCGATGGCCGCGCTGAAATTCGCGGGGCCCTCCCTGGAGTTGCCCGATCCGGCCAACGACGTGCGACGCGCCAGCCTGGAGATCAAACGCGCGGCGCTCGACGCGCAGATCGCCGCCCGGACCGCCGAGGTGCTGGCGGGCGCCACGCCCACGGGCGCGAAGGCTCCGGCCGGCAAGCAGCGGACCCAACTCCTCGCGGACGACACGGCAATCGCGGAGCTGCGCGCCAAACGGCAGGCGCTCACGCGCGAAATAGACGCCCTGAAACCGCCGCAAACGCTCGTCATGCGCGAGCTCGACCAGCCGCGTCCCACGACCGTGTTGAACCGGGGCAATTTCCTGGAGCCCGGCGAGCCGGTGCAGCCCGGAACGCCGGCGTCGCTCCACGCCGCGCGATCGCCCGCGGGCCCTCGCGCCACGCGCCTCGATCTCGCCCGCTGGCTCGTCGACCGGGAGAACCCGCTCGTCGCCCGCGTCACCGTGAACCGCT
>JBEIHL010000437.1:0-4243 GCA_040381375.1 Opitutaceae bacterium | reverse complement strand
GAGGCGAATGCCAGGCACGGTATCGCGCCAATCCTGTTCCTGGCTGCGCGCCGTCGCCTCCTGCAAAACGCGATACTGCAGGTAGCCGGGTTGCCCGCCCTCAACCTGCTGCTGCACCGCGGTGAGGAGCAGGCCGTTCAGCTCCGGGTGACGCTTTTCGATCTGCCGCGCAACCCAACGGAGGTCGGGCGGCGTGAGAAAGTGGAAAATGGCAATCGTGACTACGACACCCAAAGTGACCGCCAGCACGACGGGAATCATCAGGGACGAATTCCAGCCGAGCGTCGTCTGCACCCAGCTCAGCCCGAGCGCGAGCAGCGCGGCCGCCGCCCAGCACACGGCCAGCTTCCGCCAGAGCGCGACCCACTGATAGCGGCGCACGACGCGACGCAGCCGGTTCTTCAGGAAATCATCATTCATGTTGCCACCTCTTCTGTTCGCATCGCCGCGCGGCGGGCCGTCCAGCCGGCAAGGGCCGTTTCCACCAGCAACACGGCGAGGGTCGCCGCGATGAACCAACGCCAAAGTTTCTGTCGATTCTCGGACTCGATGCCCTGCAGCATCGTCTTGTTCTCCACCGTCGCCACCACTTCCGCCTTGGGCCGCGCCACCGGCACGCCGAGCTGTTCGAGATCATCGGTCGAGAGCGGCGCGGTCCGGCTTTCCGTCGGCTCGAGGTTGACGGCGAACCGTTGCGGCTTCGCGCCGCCGGCCAGCGTGTAGATCCCGGGCTGCGCCGGAACCGCAAAGTCGGCCGCGCCCGCGGCCAGCGGGGTCGTGGTGCCATCGGGAGCCAGCACGCCGGTCGCCGAGATGCCCGCGGGCAACGTGGCCCGTTCGCCGATCGCGTACTGCGTCGCGAAGCTCGCCACGCCACCGCTCTGTTCGAGCAGCGACCACAGCAGCGGGACGAACTTCGACGACACCGCGAGCTGGCTGTCGTCGGGGTGCCAGCCGCTGTTCAGGACGTAGATCTTCCCTTTGCCTACCGGCATTTCCAGGAGCGCGGGATCGCCGGAGTCGAACTTCGCCACCACGCGCGCGCCGGGGAGCGTGGCCGGATCCAGTTTCCGGTACTGCCAGAAGTGAATCTTCGTGAAGTCGCTGAACCGCGGGTCGGCAAACGGCGCGAACAACGGGTGCTGGAAATCGATTTCGCCCAGCATGGCGTAGCTCGCCGGTTTTGTCTCCGAAAGTCCGATACCCTCCCGGCCCGTCAGCGCGCCGAGCGTCGCCGCAGCCGCGGCCGATTTCGGCATGAAGACCAGAGTGCGTCCCGCCTCGACCTCGGCCCGCAGCGCCGCGGCTTTTTCCGCCGGCACGGCATCGGTGAGGAAAATCAAGGTGGAGCCGGTCAGATCGGCGGGCGACAGGGCGGCCGCCGGCGCCGACGCCAGCACCCGCACCGCGACGCGCGGCGTCTCGACGAAAGCGCGGCGCAGGAAAAAGAGCGGCTGGCGGACATCCTCGGCGACGTCGGAACCGATCCAGAGCACCGTGGCCCGCTGTTGGGCATGCGGGATGACATGGACGGTGTTGTCGAAAGCCTCGGGGTCGCCCTGAAGGGTGATGACTTCGGGCGCGGCCACGCCCTTCGGCACCGGCAGGGAAAAGACCCGGCTCTGTCCCGGCGGCACGTAGGCATCGATCGGCGCTCCGATCCATTCCGCCGCCGCCGGATCCGTCGGCGCGCTACGCGGGGCGGTCCAGCCGAGCTTGAATTTCTCGCGCGTGGCATCGGCCGTGTTGGAGACCCGCAGGCGCACCGGCGCGTCGACGGCCCGCGTCGAATCGGGACCCTCCGCGACCAACTGCACCCCGGCGTTGCCCGCCACGCCCGCCTTGACCGGCTCGAGCAGGAGATCGACGCCCTTGGGCCATTCGTAAGCCTGCAGGGCATCGAGCCGGCTGCCGGACTGGAGGTCGCTGACGAGCACGATCTGACGCGGACCGGGGGCGGCCTTGCCGTCCTCGTTTTCCCCGAGCGCCTCGGCGGCGGTCACGAGCGAGCTGCCGAGCTGCGTGCCGGCCCACGACGGCGTGAGCGTGGCGAGGCGGCCCACGGCGAACGCCACCCGGTCCGCGGGCGCGGTTCGGTTCCAGTCTTCAAAGGAAACCAGCGCCGTCGCCTGGCGGTCGAACGGGTAGAGCGCGACCTGGTCGGCCGGACCCGCGCGGCGAAGCACGGCCTCGGCCCGCTCGCGCGCGGCGGCCCAGACGCCGTCACGCCGCATGCTCGCGCTGGTATCGAGGAGGACGACGATGCGTTTCGGCTGCGCCGCGGTCGGGTCGTCGACGGGGGCCTGCCGGAGGAAGGGCCGCGCAAAGCCGAGCGCCAGCAGCGCCAGGGCCGCGCAGCGCAGCAGGAGCAGCAGCCAGTGTTCGAGCCGTTTCCGGTTGGAAAGGCGGGGCGGGCTCGGCAGGAGAAACATCAGCGAACTGAACCGCTGCTTCTCCCGCGTGGTGCGTCGCACCAGGTGGTAGAGAATCGGTCCGACGATCGCGAGGCCACCCAGCAGAAAGAGAGGCGTGAGAAAACTCATGCGCGTCCTCCCCCACCCGACGAGCCGGCCCGCCGGAACAGTCGACCGCGACGCATGCGTTCCTGCAGGAAGCCAAACAGCGCGAACTCGAGCGGATCGGCCGTCGAGAGCCGGTGATAACTGATGCCGAGCTTGCGGCTGATTGCCTGCAGGGCCTCGCAGTGGGCCTCGAATTTTTTCGTGTAGCCAGCCCGGGCGACGGAAGGATCGATATAGAGCGTGCGCGCGGACTCGACATCCTCGAACAAGGCCGCGGACGTGAGCCCGAGGTTGAGTTCAGCCGGATCGACCAGGTGAAACACCACGACCTCGTGGCCGCCGGCGGTCAGCGCGATGAGATTTTTCTCCAGCCGATCCAGCGGGGCGAGGAAATCGGAAATCAGCGCCACCATGCCGCGCTTCCGGATCAGCGTCGTGATGCGCTCGATCGGCGCGACGAGATCCGTCGCCTGGCCACTCGCCGGCCGCTCGAGCGAAAGCATCAGCTGGCGCAGGTGCCCCGCCCGATGCCGCGCCGGCAAGTATTCGCGCACCTTTTCGTCGAACGTGAGCAGGCCGATCGCGTCACCCTGCAGGTGGAGAAAGTAGGCCAGCGTGGAAGCGAGCGTGGCGGCGTAGGCGAGCTTCGTGTAGCCCTTCGAACCGTAATCCATCGAGCGGCTCTGGTCGACGAGCAGGTGGACGCGCAGGTTCGTCTCGTCTTCGTACTTCTTGATGAAATACCGGTCGGTTCGCGCATACACGCGCCAGTCGAGGTAGCGCGGGTCGTCGCCCGGTGAATACTGACGGTACTCGGTGAACTCGACCGAGAACCCGTGATACGGACTCCGGTGCATGCCGCTCCAAAACCCCTCCACGACCGCGCGCGCCCGCAGTTCGAGGCTGCGGATCGTCATCAGCGTCTGCGGATCGATCAGCTTCGCCGAGGCGAGTGCGGTGTTGGGGGAGGTGGCGACCATGTTGAATCGATCTTACTTCTGCGCTCCCGGCGCCTTGGCCGCGGCGAGCAGTCGCTTGACGACGTCGTCGACTTTCACGCCTTCGGCCTCGGCGCGGTAATTGAGCAGGATGCGATGGCGCAGCGCCGGAACCGCGAGCGCCTGGATGTCCTCGGCGGTGACGTGGGCGCGGCCGCGCAGCAGCGCGCGGGCCTTGGCGCCGAGAATGAGGAACTGGCCGGCGCGCGTACCGGCGCCCCAGCTCACCCACTCGTTGACGAACTCCGGCGTCGAGGCCTGATGCGGACGCGACATCGACGCGAGTTGCACCGCGTAGCGCACCATCTCTTCGGCGACGGGCACCTTTCGCACCAGCTCATGGAATCGCAGTACGTCCTCGCCACTGAACAGCGCCTCGATGGCCGCGGGGCGGCCGGCCGTCGTCGCGGCCACGACCCGGACTTCGTCGGCCTCGGGCAGATAATCCATGACGACGTTAAACATAAAGCGGTCGAGCTGCGCCTCGGGCAGCGGATAGGTGCCTTCCATCTCGATCGGATTCTGCGTCGCGAGCACAAAGAACGGCTCCGGCAACGCGTGACGCACGCCCGCGGCCGTGACCTGGTGCTCCTGCATCGCCTCGAGCAGCGCTGCCTGGGTCTTGGGAGGGGTGCGGTTGATTTCGTCGGCGAGCACCATGTTCGCAAAGACCGGACCTCGGACGAACGCCAGTTTGCGGCCGCCGTCGCCCGCGTCCTGCAG
>JBEIHL010000436.1:0-4253 GCA_040381375.1 Opitutaceae bacterium | reverse complement strand
GACCAAACTACTGGCCCGGCCCATGACCCGCGCCCGCTGGGGCCGGATCGTCAACATCACTTCGGTGAGCGGCGTCATGGGTAACGCCGGGCAGGCCAACTACTCGGCCGCCAAGGCGGGCATGATCGGTCTGACTAAGACCCTGGCTCGAGAGTTCTCCGCGCGTAGCGTCACCGTCAACGTTAAAAACCTGTCCAGTAATGTATCCCGCTTCCTCAGAGCAAAGATAGGCGGTGAGATTCGCGATATCGGCCGGTTCACCGAAACGCTTGAGCGGCACGGCTTCCAAAATCCGAACCGACGCCTCGGGATTATTGACGAAATCCGTGGTCATGTCGGTCTTGATGAACCCCGGTGCCACCGCGTTAACCGTCACGTTCCGGCCCGCGAATTCACGCGCCAAGGTCTTGGTCAGGCCGATCATTCCGGCTTTGGCCGCCGAATAGTTGGCCTGGCCCGCGTTGCCGATCACGCCGCTCACGGACGTGATGTTGACGATCCGGCCCCAGCGGGCGCGCGTCATCGGCCGGCCGATGAGTTTGGTCCAGTGGAAGCAGCTCGTCAGGTTGGTCGTGATGACGTCGGTCCAGTCAGCCTCGCTCATGCGAAACAGGAGCCCGTCCCGCGTGATGCCGGCATTGTTCACCAGGATGTCGATCGCGGGAAACTCCTTCAGCAGTTCCTCGGACGCCTTGGCGATTGCCGCCCCGTCCGCCACATCCACGGCGAGCGCCTTCGCCTTGCCCCCGGCCGCCGTGATGGCCGCCGCAGTGGCGCCGCACGACTCCGCTGATTTCGAAACGCAGATGACGGTGACACCATGCTTCGCGAGGGTCTCCGCGATGGCTTTGCCGATACCCCGGCCGGCGCCGGTGACGAGTGCAGTGCGATGGGTGAACGTGAGCATAAGGGCGCGCGGTTCGCGCGTGGGAGCAGGGAGAAGGGAGCAGGGAGCAGGAACAAGCCAAAATGCCAGCGGGCCGTACCGTACATTTCCGTCCGGATCGGTCCTGCTACCTGCTCCCTCCTCCGACGCGCCCACCGCGCGTCAATAGACGTCCCGCTGGTACCGCTTCTCTTTCTTCATCGCCTTCACGTATTCAACCGCCTGCTCGAGGGGCATGCCGCCCTGTTCCGCGATGATCTGATGCAGCGCCGTGTCGACGTCCTTGGCCATCCGCTTGGCGTCGCCGCACACGTAGAAAAACGCGCCGCCGTGCAGCCAGCGCCAGAGCTCCGCCGCGTTTTCGCGCATGCGGTCCTGCACGTAGACCTTCAGCAACTGGTCCCGCGAAAAAGCCGTGTCGAGCCGCGTGAGCTGCTGCTTCGCGAGGTAGTCCGCCCACTCTTCCTCGTAGAGGAAATCGGTCCCGCGCTTCTGGTCGCCGAAGAACAGCCAGTTGCGTCCTGTCGCCTTGGACGCAACGCGGTCCTGCAGAAACGCCCGGAACGGTGCGATGCCCGTGCCCGGTCCAATCATGATGCAGTCCTTCGCGCCATCCTCCGGCGGCCCAAAGTGCGAATCCGAAACAAACACCGGCACCGGCGTCGCTCCGACCTGAACGCGATCGGCCAGAAAGCTCGAACACACGCCGACGCGCTTCCGGTGATTCGTCTCGTAGCGCACGATCGCGACGGTGAGGTGCACGTCGCTCGGGAACATCTTCGCCGACGACGCAATCGAGTACAGCCGCGGCATCAGCTTGCGCAGGTGGTCGACCAATTCCACCGGCGTCAGGCGGGCACTCGGGAACTCGGTCAACAGGTCGACGAACTCCCGCTGCTCGAGGAACGACGCGAGCACGTCCTTCGACTCCGCCGCGAGCAGACCGGCGAGCCGCGCCTTCTCATCCGCATTCACCGCCTTAGCCGCCAGCACCTCGAGAAAGCGACGCGTCGGCTTGGCCAGCGCCAGCTTGTCGGTGAGCACGCTCCGCAACGTGGCGGGCGCGGGCAGTTTCAGCGCCGCCGGCGAAACGAGTTCGCTTCCGGTCGCGCCGAGGCGATGGAGCAATTCGTCGACTTCCGACGCGCGGTTGGACGGGAAAATGCCCAGCGAATCACCCGCTTTGTAGCGCAGGCCGCTCCCCCGCAGGTCGACCACGAAGTGGCGGGTCTCCTTGGCTGAGCCCGGCTTGTTCAGCAAGCGGCTCTCTGAAATTCGGGCGGGGAAAGGACGATCCTTGTGGTAAGCGGCCTCGGGGCCGTCGACGGGGGCAGACATGGGGTTTCCACGGATGAAGCGTGGCCCGGTGACCCCACGCAAGCCGGTTTCCGCCGTTCGGTCGGCGTTCTGCCGGGCCGGGAAGACGGCCTCCGTGCCGCCCCTTGCACCCGGGACCATCGTATCCAAGACCTCACCACGCACCACGCGCTGCCTTGCGCACGGAAGTGCTGGCTCCGCGCCGAGGATTTCACCACACCATCGACCTCCCCACCCCGCCCCGTCGGGGAACCCATTACCCATGATCTTCCGGCTGGATTCGTTGACCGCACTCGTCCTCTTCGCTGTCGCCCTGCTCACGGGCTGCCAGAGCGACCCGTTGGAAACCGGCCCGCGCGCATTCAGCCCCGCGAGCGGCCTTCGCACCTCGGACGCCGCCCACGCGTGGCTCGAGATCGACGCGACGGCGTTCGAAAAGAATGTGCGCACGCTGCAGGCCCTGGTCGGCGACAGGGTGCAGGTGTGCGCGGTCATGAAGGCCGACGCCTACGGGCACGGCCTCGCGTTGCTGACTCCTTCGCTTGTTGCCCTCGGCGTGACGTACGCCGGCATCACCAGCAACGACGAGGCCGCGGCCCTGCGCACCCACGGTTTCAAGGGCCGGATCATGCGGCTGCGGGCGGCCACGCCGGGCGAGATGGAGGCGGCGCTGCCCTTCGAGATCGAGGAATTGGTCGGCAACCGCGCCGTCGCGGAAGCCATGGCCGGACTGGCGCGCCGGCACGGGCGACGAATCCGTTACCACCTCGCGCTCAATTCCGCCGGGATGAGTCGCAACGGGATCGAGTTGGCGACCCCGGAAGGTCGCCGCGACACCCTCGCGCTCCTGCAACTGACCGACCTTCACCTGGTCGGAATCATGACTCATTTTCCCGTCGAAGACGCGGCCGAGATGCGCCGAGGACTCGCAGGATTCAACGCCGATGTCGCGTGGGTGATTCGCGAGGGCGGCCTGAATCGCGCCACGCTGCTGGTGCACGCCGCCAACTCCTTCGCGACCCTCGAAGTGCCGGAGTCGCGGCTCGATCTCGTGCGGGTCGGCGGTGCGCTCTACGGCGATACGATTCCGGAGCGGACCGAATACTTGCGCGTGATGGCCTTCAAGTCCCGCGTCGCCGCGGTCAACCACTACCCCGCGGGCAACACCGTAAGCTACGACCGCACGTTCACGCTCAAACGCGACTCGCGGCTCGCCAACCTGCCGGTGGGCTACTCCGACGGCTATCGCCGGGTCTTTTCCAACCAAGGACACGTGCTGATCCGCGGCCGCCGCTGCCCCATCGTCGGACGCGTCACGATGAACACGATCATGGTCGATGTCACCGACGTACCCGAAGTCGCAGCCGGCGACGAAGCCGTGCTCTTCGGCCGCCAAGGCGACGCCGCGGTCACGCAGGCCGAGCTCGAGAAAAGTGCCGGGACCATTCTGGTCGACTTGTACACGGTGTGGGGCAATTCGAACCCCAAGATCCTCATCCGGCCCTGAGTATCTCACTAGGCCAGATGCATCCTACCGCAGTTGCCGGAAACAAAGGATCTCAGTAATCGTGAAATCTAGAATCGGAAATCTGGGATCTCGTATTTTCAAACCCCCGGCTTAAGCTCAAGCTGGCCGATTTGATGTCCGTACTTCGCTTGAAATCCCAGATTCCAGATTCCTGATGTTCGATTCTCGATTTCCGAAATCGTCGCATGCCGCGACGAAATAGATAGAGAGTAATACACTCAAAGTGGTGAAGATATCCGGGCTACCCCGCCCGCTCCTGCAGCGTCGGTTGCTCGCGGTGAAAACCCAGGACATCCTGGCAGGCCTTGCCCAACGCGATCACTTCGCTGTCCGCAAAAGGTCGGCCGTACACCGTGATGCTCGTCGGCGTGCCGGCCTCGCTCAATCCATTCGGGACCGCCAGCGCCGGATAACACGCGAGATTCGCCATCTCACTGTGCCGCTGCGTCGGCGTTTCGTCCTCGGCGATCGCCCCGCCCTGTGAATGGGTCCCGATCGACAGCCACACGTCGACGCCGGCGG
>JBEIHL010000435.1:0-4256 GCA_040381375.1 Opitutaceae bacterium | reverse complement strand
GCCGGCAGGAACCGGCCCGCGACGATCGTCTTGGCTCCGTTGTCATGAAACTCCGGATACACCCGCATCGGCTGGAAATAGTCGGCGGGAGAGGTCCGGAAATTCGGCGCCGGCTCCGCCGAGGCAAAGCCCCAGCCGGTGAAGACCCGCGCCATCTCCTTTACGGTCGCCTCGTCGTAGGTGGGAACCGTCCGGCCGCCCGCGTCGAGTTTCTGCGTCCCGTCGGGATGGAGCAGAGTCCGGCCGATCGTGAAGAGCTGCATCAGCTCGCGGGCGAAATTCTCATCCGCCCGGGCGCCGTCCGCCGCCTTCGCGTTCCGCAGATGGCTCAGGAAGACGCCCATCACGGGGCTCAGCGACACCGCCTCGAGCAGCTCGCGGAAGTTTCCGAAAGCGTGCCGGGCGAGGAGATCGTTGTAGGCCGCCACCTCGGCGGCCCGGTCGAAGAGGATCGAGTGGTTCTCCGACACGACGAAGATCTGGCTCAGCGCGAACGCGACCCGCTGGCGAAGCTGATCCCGTCCGTTCACCGCGATTCCCCACCACGCGGCGTGGCGGTTCTGCTGATTCAGATGATACTTCGGTCCGAGCGGCCTGGTGAAACGCTCGTAGTCCTGGCGGGTCGCGTCGAGGTGGCTCGAGGCGGGCAGGCTCATTTGTGCGTCGATCCACGCGTGAATCGCGGACAGGTTTCCGCCGCTCAGTGCATCAATCTCGGCCTGGGTGGGCCCGAACGTGGCCTGAATGAGAAATCGGCCGGCCGCTGCCGCTGTCAGCGGCGTCGCTTCCAGGGCAGGTGGCGCCGCCGGCGGACTGAACGTGGCCGAGCCGGTGGCCCGCAGAAACCGGCCTTCCAGTTCTCCCGTGGGAAATGACGCCGTCTCCACCGAGACGAACAAGCGCCCCTCCTCGAGCGCGGAGCGGAGCTCCGCCACCGTGTACTTTGTCGCGCGCTCCAGATCCCAGCGAAATTGCTCGAGCCGGCCGACGGGAAGCGCGACGAGCACGTCGCTTGTACTACCGACCTTGGCGATCCGGAGATGAGCAGATAGCTGGGACGAACTGATTCCGGAAAATTCCAGACTGATGGACACCCGGTTGTCCGCCGGAAAGAACGTCATCGCCGCGTGACCCGCCGCCGACGTCGCGGTCAGCGCATCGGGCAGACGAAGGCTAGCGGTGTACAGGACCGACTCAGGAGGGATCGCCGCGACCGAAGCCGTAGCTGCGACGGCAGACGGTCCCGTCCCGGTGTTCGTTGGCGTCCCCGTATTGGTTGCCGCCCCGGAATTGGTTGCGGTCCCGGTATTCATTGCGGTCCCGGCGTTCACTACCGTCTCGCTCGCCGGCGGCCTGGTCGTCCCCGCCTCCGGGCGCGCGGGCGCTGCTGACTCGGTCTGTGGCACAAGATCGTAGAGTTCGAACAGCAGGGTGCCGAAGCTGCCGTCGGCGCTGGCCACGTGCGCGGTGTAGGCGCCGGGCGCCAGGTCGAGCAACAGCGCACTATCCAGACTGGAGGGATTCGAAAGCGGGAACGCCCCGCTCGAGCGAAAGGCCGCGAGCAATGGCGTCGGCGTCGTACCGATGCCCCAGCCTTGATTGGAGCCGATGATCTTGCCTGCGCCATCAAACACCGTGAGCACCGGGTCCGGCAGCGGTCGATCGACGCCAAACGCGGCCAACGCCGGGCCGATCGCCCGGAGCAGTACCCGGCGCGCCTGGCCGGGTGCAACCACGAAGCCGGCCGCAAAGATCGGATTTCCGGAATGCAACACGGCCCGAGTCGACAGGTTGATCAAGCGGCCTGCGCCGGACCGGTCGTAAACTTCGATCACGGCCAGACCGACCCCGCCATCCTCGGCCCGCGCGCGAACGGTGTAAGCGCCCGGTTTCAAGCGGGTCGAAATCGCCGCATCTTGCCCGCTGGCAAAGGGAAAAGCTCCGGCATCGGCCAGATCGGCGGCGGTGGTGATCGCGCCCGCGGTCGGCCGCACCCAATCGCGATTCTCGATAACCAAGCGCCCCTCGGAATCGAACACTTCCAGCATCGGATTGGACAAGACGTCCTTCAATCCTGGAAACTGTCTCAGGCTGGGTCCTGCGACCCGGATGAGCAGCGGCTTCGCTTCACCCGGCCCGACCACAAACCCAGCGATCAACCCCTCGGCAGCGGCATGACCGCGCGCCGATAGATTGACCACGCGGTTGGTGTTGGCCCCGGCCGGCATCGCCCAAAGGCAGAGGGCCGTGATCAACGTCCATCGGGAGCGACAAAACGGAAGCGCCGGCATGCCCGGGGTGATCGGCCCCTCCCCGCCGTTCTTCAGCCGGCTCGCGTGACATTTTCACATTCTCGAAAATCGTCACATTTGAACCGACGCAACCGTAGGTGCAGGCAATACTACAGTGATCGTCGCCCGGCGAAGCGGCGGTGGTGCCCGGAAGCCATCCCAAACGAGTTACACGGTCCGTTACACTTCTTTGACGGTGTTTTCGCCTGCCATCCGGCGCCGGCGCCCAAAAACACCGGCTGAACTGGAGGCGCGGGTCGGAATTGAACGAACGAAAGAACTTAGGCTCCCCGAAAGTAAGTTCGCCCCCTCGCGGCTCAATCAGAATTTGAACCAACTCCGTCAGAATCTGAGTCAACTTCGCCAGGACTTTTACTGACAGTTTCACTGACAGTGACCCTGGCATTCAAGCGACGGGGCTTCGGGGGAAGTTGTGTGCGACACCGAGAAGTCCGGCGAGCCCCCTCCCCACGGGCGAGTCGCTCGTGGAGAAACAAAAAAGTTGTGTCCGTCAAGTTCTGCAAAAGTGGATCGGTGGATGGGCGGCTTGAGGAGATAAGAAGATTTATGGGATGGGGTGCAGGGGAAGGGGCGGCAGCCCCTTCCCCGCTCCCGGATTGAGCAGAGGGGTGGCAGGGGAGGCGGTCAGCCTCCCCGCCTTCAGGCGGCTTTGGGTTGAGGGGTGGCGAGTCGTTTGAGGTGTTCGCGGAGCAGTTCCATGTCGAGGTAGCGTTTCTCATCGACCCATTCCTCGTGGATCTCGACGGCGAGTGCGCGCACCAGCCGCAGGCAGCTCGGCTCGTCGGGGAAGATGCGCACGAGCAGCGTGCGGCGTTTGATCTCCTGATTGAGCCGTTCGAGCATATTGGTCGATTTGAGGTGCTTGTGGTGCTCGCGGGGCAGCCGGTAGAAGGCGAAGGTCTCGTCGATGTTCGCTTCGACCCAGGCGCAGAGTTTCGGGTGCTTGTCCTGCCAGCGGGTGAGCCACTGGGCGAGATCGCGACGGGCCTCCTCGGCGGTGTGCCGGTCGTAGAGCCAGCGCAGTTCGGTGAGGCAGTCGTCGGTTTGTTTGCGCGGGAGATGGTCGAGGGCGTTGCGCAGGAAGTGCACGTAGCAGCGCTGCCAGTGCGCTTCCGGCAGAGTCTCCATGATCGCACGTTTCAAGCCGGCGTGATCGTCGCTGACCACCAGGCGCACGCCGTGCAGGCCGCGTTCCTTCAGGCGCACGAGGTGGTCTTTCCAACTGCTGGCGCTCTCGCGGTTGGCCAGCTCGACCGAGAGCACGTGGCGGCGGCCGTCCCAGCCAATGCCGAGCGTGATCAGGACCGCGCGGCTGTGACCGACGCCGTTTTCGCGCACGCGTTCGTACCGGGCATCGAGGATAAGATAGGGATACTCTTCCTCGAGCCGTCGGATCATGAAGCGCGTCAGCTCCTCGTCGAGTTTCTTATTGATGTCGCTGACCGCGGAGGCGCTGAACTCGTGGCCGCAGAGTTCCTCGGTAATCGCTTTCACGCGGCGCGTGGACACGCCCTGCACATACATCTCCATCAACGCGGCCACGAGGGCCTTCTCGCTGCGCTGGTAGCGGGCAAACAGTTCCGTGGAGAAGCGCCCCTGCCGGTCCTGCGGCACGCGCAGCTCGAGCTTGCCCACGCGCGTCACCAGCGAACGGGTGTAATGCCCGCTGCGATAGCCGAGCCGGCCGGTCGTCCGCTCGCCTTTGCCGGCGAGCAGCGTCTCGTCCATCTCCGCTTCGAGCACTTCCTGCAGGAGCGTTTGCATCAGCTTCTTCAGTGCGTCGTCCTCGCTCAGGGCGCGCAGCAGTTCTTGTTTCGTGAGGTTAATCGTCTCATCGTTCCGCTTCGGGCGGGTCATGGTTTTATTTCCTTCGGGTGGTTGTTGGTTGCTCACCAAACCACCTACCATGATCCGCCTTTTTGCTGAACTTTTCGGACGCTACCT
>JBEIHL010000434.1:0-4262 GCA_040381375.1 Opitutaceae bacterium | reverse complement strand
CTCGACGCGGCGGCTCTCGCCACGATCGGAGCCGGTGACAGTTCCGTGCGCGTCGCCGCGACCGGCACCGGTACCGGCACGGTCATCGCCGAGCTGTACGACTCCACCCCTTTCGCCAGCCTCACGGCGACGAGCCCGCGGCTGGTCAACGTTTCCGTCCTCAAGCATCTCGGTGCGGGCCTGACGGCCGGTTTCGTCATCGACGGCACGGGATCCAAGCGCGTGCTGATTCGCGCGGTCGGACCGACCATCGGCGGGGCACCGTTCAATGTCGGCGGCGTCGTGGCCGATCCGCAGCTCACGCTTTTCTCCGGCCAGTCCAGCATCGGCAGCAACGACAACTGGGGCGGCACGGCGGCGCTCACGGCCGCGTTCACTCAGGTCGGAGCGTTTGCGCTGCCGGCAACGTCACGCGACGCCGCCGTACTCGTGACGCTTCAGACGGGCGCATATACGGTGCAGGTCAACGGCGTCGGCGGCACCACCGGTGTCGCCATCGTCGAGGTCTACGAAGTCCCCTGAACCGGCGTCCGCCGGATTTTCCTCCGCGGGAGCGCGGCCGCCCTCGGCCGCTTTCCAACCCGATGCGGCCGGGGACGGCCGCGCTCCCAGGGAGTATCTTTCGCAGCCCGCCATTGCTTCGCCGGCCCGGCGCGGTTTCCGTGGCGACCTCACCGTGACCGGATTCTCCCGCACCGCCGCCATTCTCTCCGCCATGCTGCTGGGCGCGCTCGTGCCCCAGGCGCACGGGCTGTCGGGGTTCATCCGCTGGCTGGTGATGGCGATGCTGTTCCTGGTCTTCCTGCAAATCCGCCTCTCGCGTCAGGCGCTGCACCGGCAACACGCCATTCTGTTTGCCGCGAACATCCTCATCGGCTTTGCCGCATGGGGAGTCGGCTGGCTGGTGGGCGACCGGGACGTGGCGCTGGCGGCGTTCTTCTGCGGCATTACACCGACCGCCATCGCGGCCCCGGTCATCGTTAGTTTTCTCGGCGGCCGGGTTGAATTCGTGGTCGCGGCCTTCGTCATTTCCAACGTCGGCATCGCAGCGCTACTGCCGCTGCTGCTGCCCGTCGTCCTCGGCCGGGCGACGCCCGATGCGTTTCTCCAGGTCGCGGCCAGCGTGGGCACCGTCGTGTTCGTGCCGATGGGGCTGGCCTGGCTGGTGCGCCTCGTCCACCCGACCGCGACGCAGTGGCCGGGCCGGTTGCGCAATTTTTCCTTCGGGCTCTGGGTGGTGGCTATTTTCCTGATCACTTCCAACGCCTCCGACTTTCTCCGCCGCCAGGCCGACACGCCGCTGCGGGTGCTGCTGCAGATCGCCGGAGTGTCACTGCTCGTTTGCGTCTCCAGCTTCGCACTGGGCCGGCTGATCGGCGGCCGGCAGTTTGCGCGCGAGGCGAGCCAGTCGCTCGGTCAAAAGAACACGACGTTCACGATCTATCTCGCGCTTGCCTATGCGAGCCCGCTCGTAGCCCTAGGCCCGACGTTCTATGTCGTCTGGCATAATCTCTGGAACTCGTGGCAGCTGCATCGGGCCGGCCGGCGACCGCCGGGCGGATCGCCCTGACCCCTCCGACGCAAACGCGGCTCACCGTCCGAGCGACTGGTAGGTCAGGACTTTGATTTTCGCCATCAGGTCGAGTCCGCCGGAGGGCATGAGCTGGGTCATGAACAGCGCCACCATGCGCTCCTTCGGATCCACCAGGTATTGCGGGTAGTACGCGCTGCCCCAGCCGTAGGCGCCCTCGGTGCCGAGTTCGCCGAAGTATCCGAGATCCTGATTCACCCAGAAGCCGAGGCCGAAGGCCGTCGTGTCGCGGCGGTACTTGTCGCCGGTGTGATTCGCGTGCATCAGTTCGACCGATTTCCGGCTCAGGATGCGCACGCCATCCAGTTCACCGTTATTCAGCAGCATCTGCAGCAGCCGCCCATAGTCGGACGCGGTGGCGAGCAGGCCCGCGCCGCCGGAGAAGCACTTCCGCGGTCCGCGCACGTAGTCACCCTGGTCGCCCGGCGCCAGCTTGCCCGCGGTGAGCCCATAGACCTTCGCGAGGCGGGGCTCCTTTTCGGGCGGGAGGAAGAAACACGCGTCGACCATCTTCAACGGCCCGAAGATCCGTTCGGCAAAGAACCGGTCCAGCGGCAGACCCGACACGACTTCGACCAACCGGCCGAGTACGTCGGTCGAATAGCCGTACTGGTACACTTCGCCCGGATGCCCGTGCAACGGCAGCGTGGCGAGCCGGTCGATCACCGCGGCGAGCGTCTCGTCCTTCGCGGCCAGGTACCAGTGGGTCAATTTAGCCTCCTTGTAGAGGTCGGCCGCCAGACCGCTGCCGTACGTCAGGCCCGCGGTGTGGGTGAGGAGGTCGCGGATCTGGATGGGACGCCGCGCTTTCTCCGTCACGAACTTCGTGGCCGCGGCGGAACCCTTGGGCGGAGCGACGGCGACAACGGAATTCTTGAACGCGGGGATGAATTTCTCCACCGGGTCGTGCAGCAGGAATTTCCCTTCCTCATAAAGCATCATCACCGCGATCGAGGTCACCGCCTTGCTCATCGACGCGATGCGGAAGATCGCGTCGGGCGCCATGGTCCGGCCACCCTCGATGTCCTGCTGTCCGTACGCCTTGAAATGCGCCGGCCGGCCGTCCCGCGCGATATACATGACACCGCCGGCGACCTGCTTCCGATCGACGTGATCCTGGATCACGTTTTCCAGCCGCTTCAACCGGGTGGCATCGAAACCGAGGGCCACAGCGTCGGCCGTCGTGGGCGACGCCGGGGTGCGGGCGGAAACAACGGACGCAGCCAGGGCATAGATCGACAGCGCGACGAACGCGCGGAGGGGCGATTTCATCCGGGGATCGAAGGGAGGCTCCCGTGCTGCGTCACGCGCGAAATGTCAGGCCCTGGGAGCGCGGACGCCCTCGTCCGCAACGCTCTAACATTGCGGAGGAGGCCGTCCGCGCTCCCAGGGATAACTCGCCTCGCGCCGCACTTTCTCTGAACTTACGAGTCTTCGAAACGTCCACTCCTGCCGATGCCACCGTACCGCGTCCTCTCCTCCCTGGTGTTCGCCCTGGGTTTGGTCTGCGCGGGCCTGCTGGTGTGGCTCTGGCGCCGCAGTCTGCCGCCGGACTCTGCCGCTTCCCGGCCGGCGGCAGCGACCTTCGCCACGACACCCCGCGAGGAACTCGGCCCGCTCCCGCCGTCGCCGGCCGTCGCACGGAGTGCACCCGAACCGCTCGCGGCCCTCGCCCGCGCGCTGCGGGCGGGCGGCGTGCGCGCGCGCGAGGCGGTGCTCACGTTCAAGGACGACGCGGCGCTGCAGCGCTTCCTCTCGCAGGCGTTCCCGGCCGGCGTGACGGTGGTCGACCGGCTTGATCGTTTGCGCGCCGTCCGCGTACGGTTCGACGCCCTCGACGGGCTCGAGCGGGCGCTGCCGGCGCAGGGCGCGGACTATGCCGCCGACGCCAATCCGCTCATCGGCATTCCGAATCCGCCCTCGCGGGAGGATCGCGCCGCGGTCAACCACGTGCCGTTCGGCAACGAGACGCTCGCCGCCATCGGCGCGGCCGCCGACCGCAGCGGCTGGGGCCGCGGGCTGACGATCGCGATTCTCGACACCGGCGTGGCGGCCGACGCCACGTTTGGCACCGGACGCTTGCGCGCCCTGGACATCGGACTCGGCACGACGCCGGGATCCGGCGGCGATGACGGTCACGGCACCGCCGTCGCGGCGCTGGCGGCGGGAGCGGCCGGGGACGCGGCGGGAGTCGCGCCGGCGGCCGGGCTGCTGGGTATCCGCGTCACGGATGCGTCCGGCACGAGCGACCTGTTCACGATTTCCCGCGCAATCGTCGCGGCGGTCGACGCCGGCGCGCAGATCATCAATATCAGCCTCGGCGGCCACGCGACCGGCCCGGTCCTCGACGCCGCCATCGACTACGCGACCCAAAACGGCGCGATCCTGGTCGCGGCGGCCGGCAACGACCAGGCCGCGCAACTCGCCTGGCCCGCGGCCGACCGACGGGTCGTTTCGGTCGGCGCCGTGGACCGGCTCGAACAGCAGGTGTCGTTTTCCAACTCCGGGGCGCAGCTCCAGTTGACCGCCCCGGGCTACGGGGTGCAAACCGCGTGGCTTGACGGCCAGCGCGTCCAGGTCAGCTGCCCGTCGGCCAGCGCCCCGGTCGTCGCAGGCGCGATCGCCGCGGTGATGTCGCAGTTTCCATGCCTCACCGCCGCGCAGGCCGCGG